>CANQZF010000006.1 GCA_947628265.1 uncultured Oscillospiraceae bacterium | reverse complement strand
AGGGGTGCCGCATCTCCGTCACCGACAACGGGCGGGGCATCCCGGAGGAGGAGTTTGAGCGCATCACCGAGGCCTTCTACCGGGTGGACAAATCCCGTTCCCGGGCCCAGGGCGGCGCGGGGCTGGGGCTGGCGCTGTGCGACGAGATCGCGAAAATACACGGCGGGGAGCTCCGGATACGCAGCGCGGTGGGCCGGGGGACGGTCATCACCGCCGAGCTGAGAGGGGGGATCGCCCGTGAGACGTAAGACCGTGATAACGTGCCTCATGACGGCGGCGGTGTGCGTCCTGGCGCTGCTGCTGCCCGACCTGGTGCTGGCCCTCCACGACCGGACCATGGCCTCCCGGGTGGAGAGCCTGGAGTCCGACGAGGTGGCGCTGGACCTCCTCTCCGACCTCTCACCCACCGAGAAGCTGCTCCTTACGGGGGACCGCTCCGCCACGGTGATCCCCCTGGCCTCCGGGAGGAGGATGGACGCCCTGACCGCCCAAAAGCACGTCTATGAGCTGATACCCATAGGGGAGGAGGTCCAATTCGTCTCCGCCGAGGCCATGCTGAAGGTGGCCTCCGACGGGTCCACCATGATCCTCTGGCGGGTGGCGATCAAGGACGGGAGCGACTGGGTCTATACCCTGGTCTTCGATGACGATACCGGGTATCTCCTGGGCATGGAGCTGGACGTCCCCCGGTCGTATCTGGAGCAGTACGGATGGGACAGCTTCGCCTACCCGAACGCCTCGGTGGGAATGGAGCCCGACTGGCTGGACGTTCGCCTCATGTGCGCCGGCTTTTGCGACCTGATCCTCCCGGTTTTGGGGCTGACGCTGGACTACACGGAGACCATGGCCCCCGGCGCCTACTACCTCCACCTCTCCAACGGCTACGAGCTCTACGCCGAGGCCACCAGCGCGGACGGGATCCACATGTCCCTCAATACCTGATACTACATGGGCGGCAGGGAAACTTGCCGCCACACCATATGTTCAGCTTTTTGCCAGGAAAAAAAGTAATTTCCTTTTCGAATAAATATTGACATTCCCTCGGCGGTCCAGTATAATCGAGTTACGTAAACCGATGACGTTATGTTAACCCTCCGGAGTTATGTTAACGCTGTCGGGTTATGTAAACCAGCTCGAAAGGTGTGAGCATTTTGAAAAAACGTATACTCACCGTTTTACTCATCGTCGCCATGGTCCTGCCCATGGCCGTGACCGTCGCCGGGGCGTCGGGGAACTCCGGGGCGGGCTCCGTCTACACGGCGGCCCCCGTCAAATCGGACTATTTCTACAAACAGCTGGACCCCAGGGCCCAGGCCATCTACACAAAGCTCCTCAGCGAGTACACCGGGACGGATAAGGCCACTTATTACACCGGTACCAAGATGATCGACCTCATGGGCGTCGGCGGGATCGACGACGACGTGGTGCTGGACTACAAGGCCGGCAACAAGGACCTCTTCAACGACTTCGCCGCCGCCAAGGACGCCCTGGATCTCGATCACCCGGAGCTCTGGTGGCTGGATTCCGGCTACCTCACCTTCCGGGTGACCAAGGATACGAAGGGCTACCACGTCCTCATCGGCCCGGGCCGGGGCGATACATACCTGCTGGCCGGGAAGAAGGACATAAACCACGGCGACAAGGGCGTCGCCGCCATGGACAAGGCCATCACCGAAAAGATCGACGGCATCGTGGCCAAGGCCAGGACCGAGGCCGCTGCGGCCAACAAGAGCGGCGCCTACACCGAGGCCGACAAGGCCGCCGCCCTGGTCCGGTCCGTCCACGACCAGATCGTCTACGGTCTCAGCTACCGCTATGAGACGGACTGCACAGGCAACGAGGGGCTCTACATCCGCACCATCTACGCCATGGAGACAAAGAAGGGCGTGTGCGAGGCGTACGCCCGCACCCTCCAGCTGTGCCTATCGAAGCTGGGCATCGAGTGCGTGGTCATCCACGGCCTCCAGACCAAGGGCACGCCGGAGGACCACATGTGGAACGCCGTGAAGATTGACGGCAAGTGGTACGCCGTGGACGCCACCTGGGACGACCCCGTCTCCGCCGATTACCAGGGCGTGCGGGATGTCTCCACCCTGGGCGAGGACAAAAAGGAGAACACCAACTACCTCCTGGTGGGCCAGAACATCATCGGCGAGTACTGGCGGCCCTCCGGGTACGTCTCCACCGGCAGCTTTGAGTTCACCTATCCCACCATCGAGACCTCCAGCTTCAACGGCGACACCGCCTACGGAAGCTCCGACGGCCTTAGAGTCGATTACTCCGCCGGCAGGGGCTCCATGGAGGACGGCACCCCGGCGGGCGTGTTCACCGTGACCTTCCAGGGCCTGAATATGACAAAGGCCGCCGAAGATAAGGGCCTCTACTTCATGCTCAAGATGTACGACTACCACCCGGACGGCACCGTGGACGCCATGGGCGAGTGGTACTACGCCGCCGCTACGGAGATCCTTATCGGGGACAACGATTATTTCAAAGACACCAATGACGGCCTACAGGTCTACACCTCCACCTGCGAGTATATAGAGGTGGCCGTCACCACCCGCGCGCCGGAGGGATATGCCCAGTGGACGACGGACCCGAAGACCAGCTATCTCTCCCAGCACCCCCTGGCGGGGTACTTCCACGGCACGGAGGACGAGATCATCGCCCAGTCCGGGATGCTCTACAACTCCGAGGCCAGCTACGAGGCGCCCCCCTACGTCTTCAAGCAGACCCCTATCCCCAACGCCCAGGCCACGGCGGGCTATGAGTACCGCTTTGACGTCACCTGGGACGACGAGCTCTACCACCCCACCGCCGGGACAGTCACCGCCACCGAGGGCAACGTGGTCCAGGCGGCGGCGGAGCAGGTGCGGGTGAGCTACGTCACCGTCCAGGATAACCTCCACGACCCCAACGGGCCGGACCTCTATGTGGATCTCACGGGAGAGGTGCCCTTTGACAAGGACCGGGACGGCTACGTGGATATGGACCCCGCGAAAAACAGCTACGTAAACTTCAAGTGGCACTACGTCCACGCCGAGGACCCCTCCAAGTGCCCCAACGCCAAGGGGAGCGCCGGACACGTTTGCGACGTGAGCAAGGGCTGCCGCATCGACGGCGTGTCCTTCAACTTCCGGGCCTCCGATATGTGGCAGGACGACATCACCGAGTACCGCTTTGAGCTGGAGGGCGTCGTGGGCTCCCGCTCCGGCAAGTACCCCAACTCCTTCGGCGTCGTGGCCGCCGTGCCCGGCCTGTGCCCCGCCTGCTACCGCAGCCAGGGCATCGACTGGAACCTCTGGGGCAAGCCCACCCTGCTGGACGCCCCGGAGAACCTGGACCTTGAGAAGATGGCCAAGGCCGGGGGCACCGACGAGGCGACCCTCAAGGAGCTGGAGGCGGAAATGAACACCAGCGGCCTCAACGGCCGGCTCATGCTGGTCGTCGAGGACAAGAGCCAGGGCGCCGGGAACCGCGAGGAGTACGAGAAGATCAACGGCTACCTGGAGGACGAGAAGAATTTGGGCCAGGTCCTGGGCTCCTCCGTCTTTGAGATCAACTTCAACCGCATCTGCCCCGCCGTGAAGCTGAAGCCCGGCGACTCCTTACGCGTGCAGGTGGGCTACCCCGCCGGCGTCACCTATGAGGACTTCATGGACGGCGAGGTGGAGCTGAAGGCCTACCACTTCACCCGCTGTGACGAGGACCACCAGACCTGCGGCAACGTGGGCAAGGTGGGCCACAAGTGGGGCGACGATATCGTCAGCGTGGAGGAGATCACCATGATCCCCACCCCCTACGGTATGGTCATCATGTGCGACGCCTTCTCCCCCTTTGAGATCGTGGCCACGAAGAAGAGCGGCTCCGCCCCCGTGTCCAAGGACTACACCGTGGTGGTGGTGGAGAGCGCCAACGGCGCCGTCAAGGTGGACGGCGCGGAGGCCCTGGGCAAGGCCGGGAACGTGAAGCTCACCGACGGCCAGAGCAAGAAGATCACCGTCACCCCCGACCAGGGGTACGCCGTGGACACCGTGGCCCTGGGCGGTGTGGCCCTGAAGGCCAACGCCGACGGCACCTACACCCTCAAGGGCGGCGATAACGTGAAGCAAAACGACGTCCTCAGCGTCACCTTCGTGCCGGAGAGCGTGAAGACCGCCGGCAGCGAGACCCTGGTCTCCACGGGCTGCGCCCACACCCACACCAAGGCGAACCCCGCCGACAGCGGCAAGGCCAGGCGCGCCACCTGCACCGAGAACGGCTACGAGGCCGGCACCGTCTGCGCCGACTGCGGCACGCTCATCACCCAGGGCCACGTCCTCCACGCCACCGGCCACAACTATGTGAACGGCAAGTGCTCCGTCTGCGGCTCCGCCGCCCCGGAGAGCCACCGGCCCTCCGACGTCTTCACGGATCTCCCGAAGGACGGCTACGAGCGGGAGGCCGTGGACTACTCCCTCCGACAGGGCCTCATGTTCGGCGTGGACCCCAACGTGTTCTCCCCCTACACCTTCACCACCCGGGGCCAGGTCATGACGATCCTTGCGCGCCTGGACGGCGTGGACACCGGCTCCGGCGCGGACTGGGACAAGAAGGGCATCCAGTGGGCCATCCAGAAGGGCCTCACCTCCGATCCCTCCTCCAACCCCACCATGCCCCGTGAGGAGCTGATGTTCATGCTCTGGGTCAGCGTAGGTAAGCCCGCCGCCGACGTGTCGGTGCTGGCGAAATTCGCCGACGGCGTCCAGGTCCCCGCCCTCTACGCCCAGGCCATGGCGTGGGCGGTGGAGCACAACATCATGGCCGGCGTGAACACCGGCGACGGCAAGATCTGGCTCCAGCCCGACAGCCCCACCCAGCGCGTGATGTTCGCCGCGTTCATCATGCGGGCGAAAGAAAACCACTAAAAATCGAAAACCCTCAACCGGCGGGGAGTCATCCCCGCCGGTTTTTACGGATGGGTATTGCAATTTCCGGATGGGTATACTAAAATGAGGTATCTTTTCAAGGGGGCAGCGATATGGACAACAAAAAGAGGACAAAGCCCGCTTCCGCGCGGTTCTTTCTGGCGCTGTGGAGCGCGAAGCTGGCGGTCTTTGTCTTGAAGCTCCTGGGCTTTCACGCCAACAACCGCCCGGGGATGGTGGCCATGAAGCTCTGCCCTGATTTTCTCTCCCGTATGGCAAGGCCGGAGACGGTCCTGGCCGTCACCGGCACCAACGGCAAGACCACCGTGGCCAACCTCCTCCACGACGCCCTCGCCGCCTCCGGAAAGCGCGTCCGGGGCAACCAGGGCGGGTATAACCTCTACTCCGGCATCGCCTCGGCGCTCATCCCCGGCGTCAGCTTTTTCAACAAATGCAAATATGACGCGGCGGTGCTGGAGATCGACGAGCACGCCACGCGGCTCATCCTCCCGGATATGCCCCCGGATTTGCTTATCGTCACGAACCTCTTTCAGGACTCCCTCATGCGCAACGCCCACGCCCAGTTCGTGGCCTCGCGCCTCAATAAATACATCCCCCGGGGCGTCCGGCTCCTTTTGAACGCCGACGACCTCATCTCCTCCGGCCTCGCCCCGGAAAACCCCCGGGCGTACTTCGGTATCGAGAGACTGGACACGGATGTCACGGCGTGCGTGAACCTCGTGGACGACGCCAGGATCTGCCCCAAGTGCGCGGGGAGGATGGAGTTTGAGTACCGCCGGTACCACCACATCGGCAGGGCAAAATGCGTGGACTGCGGCTTTTCCTCCCCGGATTATGACTATTCGGCGAAGGTGGACAGGGCCGCCGGGACCATGACCGTCCGGGACGGCGGGGGAGCGGGGGACTATAAGCTCCTCACCGACGCCGTTTTCGATATGTACAACCTGGTCACCGTCGTGGCGGCCCTCCGGGAGACGGGCATAAGCCATGAGGACATCGCCGCCGCCCTCTCGAGAGTGAAGATCGCCGGCATCCGCCGGGACGAGAGGGAGGTCCGGGGCGTGCGGCTCATCCACCAGCTGGCCAAGGACAAAAACGCCGTGGGCTGCTCCCGGGTCTTCGACTACATCCACGCCCGCCCCGGGAGGAAAGAGATCCTTCTCATGATGAACAGCATGTCCGACGAGGAGCACTGGTCGGAGAACATCTGCTGGTACTACGTGTGCGACTACGAGTTCCTGGCCGACCCCTCGGTGACCCACATCGTCTGCTCCGGCCCGAGGTATAAGGACATGAAGCTCCGGCTCCTCTTAGCCGGCGTCCCCGAGGAGCGGATAAGCATGGAGCGGGACGAGGTCCGGGCCTCGGAGCTTTTACACATGGAGCCGGGCAGCGAGGTCTACCTCCTCTACGGCACCGACACCACGGAGCTGATGTACAGGGTGACGGAGCATATCGTTAATCAAAAATAAGAAGAAAATACGAGTATACGCACAAAACGGGCGGGTCTGCGACCCGCCCTTCGTCTTCCGTATTGTCCCCGTACCCCGCCGTAGGGGCCGACGTCCCCGGCGGCCCGTCCCCCAGTAACGCACACGTCAAAATCAACGAATAACCTTTCCAATACGCCGTAAGGGCCGCACACCGTGGCGGCCCGTCCCCCGTTTTTTCCGTCCCATCCCGATAAAAGGTTTGCGGCTTACGCCTCACATTAAATCATTCGCCGCAAAATTTTTGCGGAGAAAACCGTATTCGGGAGGCGGGTGCAAATTTGAGGGACGGGCCGCCGTGGGCGGCGGCCCCTACGGCATTTTTTGGGCTTTTTGCGTTTGCCGGAAAGCAAAAGCGTATCGGAGGGACGGATCGCCGAGACGGCGGCCCCTACGGCGTTTTTTGGGGTTTTTACGTTTACCGCAAGCGATTGCAAATCGGAAAGACGGTCGGCCGTGGGCGGCCGACCCTACGGCAGGTTTTCGCGTTTTGATTAAATGTTCCGATTATCGTACCATTCGAATTATACGCCGTAGGGGTCGCCGTCCCCGGCGACCCGTCCATCAATTAACATCCCAATTTTTCAATCAACGCACACGCTCCCCGTAGGGTCGGCACCCAAGGGCATTCCCTTCGGTCACCGCCCACGGCCGACCGTCCCCCCGCCTATCGCCGCACCCACGAAAATGCCGTACGGGCCGCCGCCCAGGTTGGCCCTTTTCGAATTTCCGCAATAAAAAATCTCTGCCTTTTTTGCTTTAAGGCAGAGATTTTCAGATTTACTTGAACAGAAACTCCCGGCCGGGGGTCTTGAGCTCTTTTAGGCGGTGGTCGTAGGCCGCGAGGCACTCGGTTTCAAAGGCGATGGGGCCATCTACGCCCAAGACGGTGAGGAGATGGCGGGTGAAGTGGGGGTTCAGGAGCAAAAACGGGCCAAGGAGGTAGGTGCCGAAGAAGTTTTTGTAGTGGAAGCCCTCGTTTTTCGTCTCCAGATCGGAGCCAAAGCCGCCCTTGACGGAGATGAAGGGGTGCTCCTCCGTCCCATGGGAGAAGGAGAACTGGCTCTTGCTCCCCACAATCTCAAGGCCCTCATACTCCCCCAGGAAGTAACAGCAGCGCCGGTCGTCCATCTGCCGGACGGAGGTGTAATCGAAGATGCCAAGTCCGGGGATCACGTTGTCTCCGTCCCGGATCTCCCGCCCGAAGAGCTCCATGGCGTTTCCGGTGGCCAAAAAGACGGTACCGCCCTCAATGAGCTCCCGGATCCGGTCCCGGTAGGGGAGGAGCCGCCCGATGGCGAAGACCTGATTGCGCTCGGTCATGGAGCCCAGGCACACCGCGTCCACCGGCTCCCCGGCGAAGACCGGGACCTCGTTCCGGGCCGTGACCAGCTCCCCGCCGGCGCTGGCGGCCAGATATTTGGCGTTCCAGTGGTCCCCGTAGAGGCTGCAAAGCTCGGGGCAAAGGAGCTCAATTTTCATGTCCGTCACCTCCCAGGATACGCTTTTTTACAAGCTGCCTACAGCGCATGGTCTTCTCCATGCAGTAGACGTCGTGGAGGAAGTAGACGGATTCTATGCCCTCGGTGTCCACATACTCCGGGACGCGGGTCTCGTCCTCCAGGCACACGATCTTTTCCGCCGGGATCCCGGCCAGCTTCATCCGCAGCTCGCAGTCCAGGTAGCGGTTGCCCGTGAGGATGATCTTGGAGATGTTCTCCTGATCGAGGTACTCAAAGTCGCTCTCGTAAAGCCAGGTGAGGGTGTCCCCGAAGTGCTCGTACAGCATCACGACCACTTCCTTTTTGGAGGGGTCCTTCGCCAGATACTCAAAGACCGAGGAGATGGCGGAGCCGTTCTGGCCCTTGGCCGCGTAGGTGTAGAGGTTTATGCCCCCGGCGGTCTCCAGGGTGAAGCGCCTGTCGGTGATCTGCGCCTCCCCCAAAAGCCGGGCGGTCTCCTGCCGCGAATAGCCCATCTCGCCAAAGAGCGCCACGATCATCATGGTGTTGTAGGCGTTGAAGATGGAGTCGGAGGGCAGGGGGCAGTCAAACCGCGCTCCGGAGCGGTCCTCCACGGTGAGGCGGCGGTTTTCAAAGTCCAGCCTGAGCCCGGTGTAGTCCCGCTCCTTGGAGGACGTGCCGCACTTGGGGCAGTGGAATTGGCCGATGGTCCGGTAGAGGCGGTAGGAAAACTCCGGCTTCCCCCCGCACTTGGGGCACACGGAGAAGTCCGGGACCCCCGGAAGGAAGGCGTCCTGTCCCTGGTCGGCAATGCCGTAGTAGACGCGCCTGTTGGGGAACGCCCCCTCCCCGCCGCCAAAGGTCTCCCCCAAAAAGCTGCTGACGGGATCGTCGGCGTTGAGGATGAGCACGGTCTCCGGGGTGTAGGATATGCCCAGGTTCACCAGATCGAAGATATACTCCTGATGGGCGTTGCGCTGGATGGAATCCCGGGTGATGTTGGTGACGGCGAGAAACTGGGGCTTTACGTGGGCGAAGATGTACCTCGCGGAGCGCTCGTCCACCTCCAGCACCGCCATGTCGCTGTGACAGCGGTTGAAGACGCTGACGCCCTCCATTAAGGCCGTGGCGACGCCGGCGTACATGTTGGAGCCCAGGGTATTGCTGAGGACCCGGAGGCCCCGGGCGCGCAGCATCCCGCAGATCAGGTTGGTGCTGGTGGTCTTGCCGTTGGTGCCGGTGACGGCCACGATCTTCTCCGGCTTTGAGAGGCGCCGCAGAAAATCGGGGCAGATGCGCATCGCCAGGCTCCCGGGGAAGTGTGTGCCGTTGTGCCGGGTGAGCTTCAGCACCGGCACGGACAGCTTGGCGGCCCACAGCGCCAGCCAAAAGCGGACGCCGCCGCGCTTTTCCGGTTCTCGTTTGTCCATTCTTTTACCTCTGTCCTTATTTTTTCAAATCCGCCAGATGCTCCCGGACTTGGAGCATGGTGTCCGTGGTGTCCGTGCCGTAGAGGAGATAGACGTCCGTCCCCGGCTCCATGTAAAGAAGCTCCGAGGCCCGCAGCTCGTCCCGCTCAAGGCTTATCCGCTCCTCCGGGACGCCGGCCAGGAGCAGCCGGAGTTTCATGTCCTTATACCTGGGCCCGGCGCAGACGACGTGGGTGACGGAGGGGTCCGCCAAAAACTCGTAGTCGCAGTCGTAGTACCAGCAGACGTTCTCCGACCAGTGGCCCTCGTCCAGAAGGCTGTTCATCATGAGGAGCAGCTCCTTTTTCCCGGGCTGGGAGTGGATGTAGTCGAAGACCCGGGAACAGCCGATGGAGTTTTTGTCCTTGGCCAGCTGGTTGATGACCCGGACGCCCCCGATCGTTGTCTCGTCCCGGCGGATGCCGGCGATCTTCACCTTCGAGAGGGCCGCGCCGATGTCCTCGTGGCTCATGCCGAGCTGACGGAGGGCCCCCACAACGCTGACGAGGTTATACATATCGTAGATGGCGTCGGAGAGGAGCCTGTAGGTCCCCGCCCCCGAGGCGTCCCTTATGGTCATGGTCCCGGTGGACTTGTCCACCTTCGCCGAGTAGTCGTAGTCCGGGGAGGCAAAGCCGCAGTCCACGCATTTAGCCCTGCCGATGTGGTGGTAGCGCCGGTACTCAAATTCCATCCGCCCCGCGCACTTGGGGCAGACGCGCACGTCGTTTATGCGGTTGACGCACTCCGTGACGTCCGTGTCCAGCTTTTCGATGCCGAAATACGCCCGGGGATTTTCCGGCGCGAGGCCGGAGGAGATGAGGTCGTCGGCGTTCAAAAGGAGCCGCAGTCCTTTGGGAATGTTCTTATCGAGCCGGGAGGCCACGAATTCCGCGTGGGCGTTGCGCATCAGGGAGTCCCGGAAGAGGTTCGTGACGATGAGAAGATCGGGGTCCATATCCGGCAAAATGAGCCTTGTGGCGTGCTCGTCCACCTCGATGACCTCCGCGTCCACCCGGCACTTGTTGAAGACGCTGACGCTGGAAAGAAGCGCCGAGGTGACGCCGGAGTACATGTTGGAGCTCTCCCGGTTGCCGCAGACCCGCTTCCCCGACGCCTCCAGGGTGTCCAGAAGGAGGTTGGCCACCGTGGTCTTGCCGTTGGTGCCGGTGACGGCGATGACCGTCTCCGGGTGGGCCATATAGGAGAGGAACCCCGGGCACAGCTTCATGGCCACCTTGCCGGGGAAGTTGGTGGCGGCGTGGCCGGTGAGCTTCAGGGCCGGGACGGACAGCTTCGCCGCCCACAGCGCCAGCCAGAACCGGAGGCCGCCCCTTTTTTTGCTTTTACCGCTCATTTCCCCACCGCCTCAATACTCAAATCCCCGCTTGGGGTCGGAGAAGTCCAACACCCGCTGGTTATAGGCGTCCAGAGACGCCTCCTCAAAGACGAGCCGGGGCTCGCTGACGCCCAGGAGCTTCAGAAGGTACTTTGTGAAGTGGGGGTTCATCACCAGCAGCGGCCCGATGAGGTACGTGGCCATCAGGTTATTCTCCCGGATGCCCTCCCATTTTTCGTTGGGATTAAGGCCCGTACCCCGGGTGACCTCAAAAAGCCCCCGCTGGACCTTCCCGTAGGAGTGGCCAAACTGGCTTTTGAAGCCGACGATGGTGATGTCCTCAAATTTCCCCAAAAACATACCGTTGAAGCGGCGGGTCAGGTGCCGCTCGGCGTGGGTGGGGAAGAGCCCCAGCATGGGGATGTCCCCCACGTCGTCGTCGGTGATATATTCGCCGAAGATCTCCAGGGCGTTGCCGGTGATGAGGGTGACGCCGCCCTGGGCCGTGCGCTTTTTGAGGGCGCCGAGGTGCGGCGCGAAGGCGTCCCGGGCAAGCTCCTGGCCCCGCTCCGTCACGGACCCCATGTACACAAGGTCCACCTTCTCCGACACGAACCTGGGCGTCTCCTTGAGGCTTGTCCTGATGACCTCAGCGTCCGCGCACCTGGCCAGATATTCCACATTCATAAGGTCCCCGAAGAGGTTGCACACCTCGGGGTAGAGAACCTCGATCTTCATTTGCCCGCCTCCTGCGTATTCATTTCAATGAACAAAATTACTATACACCATAAAATCCCCAAAATCAAGGGCCGAATGGAAATGCCGTTCGCATCCAATTTTATACTTGAATAATGAATAAATGTGTCGTATAATCAAATTATCCAAAAAAATAATGAGGAGGTCTCATAAAAATGGGAAAATTTGTTATTCGCAAGACCAATACCGGCGTTAAGTTCGACCTGAAGGCCGGGAACGGCGAGGTCATTGCCACCAGCGAAGTCTATTCCTCCGAGGACGCCTGCCGCAACGGCGTCGCCTCCGTTGCCAAGAACGCCCCCATCGCCAATGTGGAGGACCAGACCGTGGAGCCCGTGGAAACCGCCAAGAACCCCAAGTTCGAGCTGTACACCGACAAGGCCGGCGAGTTCCGCTTCCGTCTGAAGGCCGCCAACGGCCAGATCATCGCCGTGAGCGAGGGCTACAAGGCCAAGGCCAGCCTCCTGAACGGCGTGGAGTCCGTCCGCAAGAACGCCGCTGATGCCGCCGTCGTCGAGGAGGAGTAAACGTGGACATCAAGGCCAAGATCGAAGAGGTCGTCAATAAGCTTAAATCCGACGGCGCCATGGCTGAGGAGTTCAAAAAGGACCCCGTCAAGACCGTTGAGAAGGTCATCGGCGTGGATCTCCCCGACGACGTCCTCAAAAAAGTGGTGGACGGCGTCAAAGCCAAGGTGTCCTTAGACAAGCTCGGCGACGCCGCCGGCGACATCAAGGATAAGCTCAAGAAGCTCTTTTAAACTGTCGGCCCAAGCCCCCAAGGGGGGCTTGGGCCGACAAAGGAGACGTGCGGCCCCCCGTCCGTGAATTCTGCGGAATTCACGGACGGGGGGCCTGCTGTTTTGCTGCGCGCACGGCCCCTTGGGCCGCACACTCCGCAAAACAAAAGGGATTTTTTGCAAGGCACATGTCCTTGCAAAAAATATAGATAATCCGTAGGGGCCGGATGACCGAAGGGAATGCCCTTGGGTGCATCTGGGCGGCCCGGGGCCGGGTTATTTGTCCATCCTGTTTGCGACGGTTTCGGAGAGGGCCTTGATGAGGGCGCGCTGGTCTGGGGTGAGGGTGCGGTCAAGCTCGTGGAGGTAGTCGCGCTCCTCATATTCCGGCGTCGGCAGGTAGTCCGCCAGAAGCACCGCCGGGGAGACCTTCAGCTCCCGGCAGAGGATGATGAACATCTGAAGGCTCGGCATTTTGTGGCCGGACTCAATTTGACGGAGATAGGTTGTGTCCATATTACACGCCTCGGCAAGGCTTTCGGCAGTCATCCCGCACTGTTTTCTCGCCCGTTTTATCTGCGCTCCAAGCAATTTCTTCTCCATAATTGCCTCCCGGTCAATAACGTCTATAAGAGCTTATGTTACCTTATAGACTATATTCATGTTGACCGATTGCATATTATCTGTTATACTATAAGAGCGTTAGCTATTAAGTAAAATGGAGGCATATCATGGACAGAGAACATACCTGCTGTGTCACAGGGCACAGGGATCTGACGGAGATACAGACGATGGCGGCGGTGGTGAAGCTGGCGGAGGAGATCATGCTGGCGGGGATCGCCGGATACACCCATTTTATTACGGGAATGGCCAAGGGAGTGGACCGGATCTTTGCCGAGGACGTGCTGCTTTTGAAAAAGCGTAGGCCCAAAATACAGCTTGTGGCCGCCATCTCCCACCGGGACGCGTTGAACAACAAGGAACCGGATTTTCAAAGGCTCCTCAAAAAGTGCGACCAGGTGGTGGTCTTGTCCGAGTCCTACCACCCCGGCGTCTACGCCCAGCGAAACAAGTGGATGCTGGAGCACTCCTCGCGCCTCATCGCCGCCCACGACGACCGCGCCACCGGCGGGACTGTCAATACCATGCGGGAGGCCCAAAAGATGGGCATCGAGATCTGGGAGGCGTACCTGAACGACCCCAATCCCGTCAGCGAGCATCCGATGGGCCCTGAAATGATCCCATGAGCGGGGCGCCACCCCCGCGAAAAAAGCCATGGACCCTTGGGTCCATGGCCTTTTTCCTATATTCTTTGCCTTACTTCTGTATCGGTTCCACGCTCCGGAGCTTGGAGCCGCAGGCGTCCAGGATGGGCTGGCCGGCGATGACGCAGGTTTGGGTGACGGGGAGGAGCTTATCCAGAGTGTCGCCGAAGGCGCGCAGGGCGGCGCGGTCTGTGCGCAGGACCTCACTTCTCACCTGCTGGAGGGACTCCTGGGTGCGGCCGGTGAAGTAGAGGGCGGCGGCGCGGGCGGCCTCCTGGCGCGGGGTCATCACCGGCTCCATGGAGCCGATGGTGGAGATGATATATTTGTCCAGGGCCTCTCCGGAGTCCGCGAAGTCCCGGAGGACCTGACCGGCGCCGGCGAAGATGTCCAGCGTCCCGCCGCACTGGGGGTCCCGGTAGGAGGTGAAGCTCACGGAGCCCATGTCGTCCACGCCCATGTTGACGCCGTAAGCGCCGCCCTTGACGCGCACGTTGTTCCAGAGGTAGTCGAGCCCCAGGAGCTTGGCGGCCACGCTCATGCTGCCGTCAAATTCCACGCCCACGTCGGGTAGGCGGGCGGCGGTGGCGGCAAAGCCGATGCCGGCGGGGATGGAGAAGCCCTCGCTCTCCCGCTCCACGGGGGCGTACTTCACGCGCTCGCCCACCGCGCCGTGGGGGAGGGCGTTCAGGATGTCGGAGAGCCACTTCTCGTCCACGCCGCCGGTGACGGAGAGGGTCACCCGCTCCCGGATGAAGAGCTTGGCGGCCAGGGCGGCCAGCTTATCGCACAGGCCCGCGCCCTCGAAGTCCTTCTCCACCCGCTGGAGCCACCGGAGCTGTGTGATGCCCCGAAGGGCGTCGGCCACGGCGGCATGGGCCGAAAGTCCGGCGGAGGCGCGGACATAGGCGAAGGCGTTGCCGGCGTTCATGGCCGTCTGCTCCGCGCCGATCCGGGACTGGCGGAGGTTGTTGTAGACGGCGGCGGAGTCGGCGTAGCTGGTGGTGAGCAGCAGCTCCCGGAGGAGCTCCAAAGCGTCCGCCTTCCGGTGGGGCAGCAGCGCAGCGGAGACCTCCACCGTGGGCAGGACCCGTCCGTCGGAGGGGCGGAAGTACACGTTGGGCGTGACCGCGGCGCGCCCCAGCTTCTCCCGGATGAGGCCGCTGATCTCAAGGCCCGTGTGGTTGGCGGTGCTCAGCGTTCCGATGAGGGAGCACAGCGTCGGGAGGGCGGTCAGCTCCTCCATAGAGAGGTCATCGGCGGCGAAATGGAGGCTGAGGTACGTGATGCCGCCAGTCTCCACGTCCTGGGTGAGGAGGGTCGTCCCCTCAAAGGGGCGGGCGGCGTAGGGAAGAGTTTCCATCTTCTCCGGGATGTCCTTGAGGTCCAGGATGGGCAGGGTAGCCAGGTCCTCCGGGGTGTCGGCCTCGCTCTGGTGGCGGCGGAGCTCATTAAACTCGTCCATGACCTCCCCGATCTTCTTCTCGTCCCAGCCGGCCTTGATGGCGGCAAGCTCCTTGGCGTCCCGGGCCCGCTTCTCCTCCCCCAGGGTCTTGGAGGGCAGCAGCACCACGGTGGCGGTGTGGGGGTTATCGAGGGTGATCTCACGCAGGAAATTCTCAAACCAGCCCTCGTCGATCTTGGCCCGCAGGGACTTGAAGATCTGGGTGTTATCCAGATTTTGGGCAGGGTCGCCGCCGTAGAGCCAGCTCTCAAGGCTGATCATGGCGAACACAAGGCCCCGGGGCATACGCCCGAAGTCCTTCTCGCGGTTGGCAAACTCCACCTGGTTGAGGATGGCGTGGAGCTGCTGGTGGTCGAGGCCCCGGGACTGCTCCTCCAGCACCTGCCGGACGGTCCTTAAAAGCTCGTCCTTCTTCTCCGCCGAGGTGTTCTGGACGGTGAGGTTCAGGCTGTGCTGCAAGGTCCCGTCCACGTTATAAAGGCTCACGTCCTGGGCAAGTCCCGCGTCCAGAATGGCCTTCATGAGGGGCGACTCGTTGGTCCCGCACAGGGCCTGGGCCAGGATGGAGGCGGCGAAGCTGAGCTCCGGCTTGTCGTACTGCCCGTAGACCCAGCCCTGGCCCACCAGGACCTTGTCGGAGCCGTCGTCCTCGGGGCCGATCTCGTAATAGGCCGTGGTCTCCCCGGCGTTCACGGGCTTCTGGAAGGGGATGTCCGCGTCCACGTCGATGCGGTCATATTCGCGAAGGAAGGAGTCGAGCTTGGAGAGCACCGCGTCCAGATCCACCTCGCCGTCCAGGAAGATGTAGGCGTTGGAGGGGTGATAAAATCTCCTGTGGTTTTCAAGGTACTTCTCGTACGTCAGCTCCGGGATGTGGTCCGGGTGTCCGCCGGACTCGAAGCGGTAGCAGTTGTCCGGGTAGAGCCTCAGGCCCAGCTCAAAGCCCAGGACGGAGTTGGGGTCCACGTAGGCGCCCTTCATCTCGTTGTAGACCACGCCGTTGCGGACAAGCTCCCCGTCGGGGGCGTCCAGCTCGTAGTGCCAGCCCTCCTGCTTAAAGCCCAGGGGGCTCTCGGCGGACAGGGGATGCAAAACGGCGTCCATGTACACGTCCACCAGATTGAGGAAGTCCCGGTCGTTGCGGCTGGCCACGGGGTACATGGTCTTGTCCGGGAAGGTCATGGCGTTGAGGAAGGTCTGGAGGGAGGACTTCAGAAGCTCCACGAAGGGCTCCCGCACCGGGTATTTGCGGCTCCCGCACAGCACGGAGTGCTCCAGGATGTGGAAAACGCCCGTGTGGTCGGAGGGGATGGTCTTAAAGGCGATGGAGAAGGTCTTGTTGTCGTCGGGCCGGTCCAGCCACACCAGGTCCGCGCCGTTTTTGACGTATTCCATGCGGTAGAGCGTGGCCTTCAGCTCCGGCAGGGGCTGGGAGTAGCGGACGGTGAAGCCGTGAAGGGTGGTGCCTTTTTCAAGTTCCATGTTCATTGTCCTTTCACAAGTCTTTTTTATGTTTTGGGGAGTCCCCCGGAAGCTCATTTAACGTCCAGGAGCGCTTTGAGGATCACGTCGTTTTCGGCGGCGGCCCGGGTCAGGTCCCGGCAGGTCTCCTCCAGCCGGGCGGAGAGCTCCTCCCGGTGGTCCAGGATGACGCCTACGGCGTTGGCCACCGCGCCGCTGTCCATGTCCCCGCTCCCGGCGGAGGGCTGGTGGAGGAGCGCAAGGTAGCTGGCCACCTTGGGGTCGTACACGAAGCCCAGGGCGGGCGTGGCGGTCCGGGCGGCGAAGATGAGGGCGTGGAGGCGCATACTCAGCACCGCCTGGGCCCTTCCGATGACGCCCATGAGCTCCTGGGGCGTGAAGTCCCCGGAGAGCACCGTGGCGTCCGTCTCCATCATGTCGGAGACATCCCAGCTCACTGGTTCGTCGCGCTTGGGCTGCATGGCGACGAACACCACCCGCACCTTATATTTTTGGGCGATGAGGTCCAGGGCCTTCGCCAAATTCTCAAAATACCCCTCCGGCACGTCGCAGGGCCGCAGGGACGCCACCACGTAGGGCCCGTCCACGCCGGCCCCGTCCAAAATCTCCCGGGCCCTCTTGGGGTCGGGCAGGGGCAGGTTGAACACGGGGTCGGCGGTGACAAGTATGTCCTCCCGCTCACACCCCATCCGGCGCAGCTCCTCCAGGGAGTCGGGGTCCCGGAGGGTCACGGCGTCGGCGGCCTCCACCACCCGGCGGACCAGGCGGCGGTTGGACTCCCGGGTCACGGGCCCCACGCCGTTGGCGTAGAGGTATGTGCGCTTCCCGAGCTTCTGGGCCAGGGCCAGGATGCCGGTGTAGTAAAGGAGGGACCGGGTGGAGGTGCTGTCCTGAAAGAGGCTCCCGCCGCCGGAGATGAGAAGCTCGCACCGGCACACGGCCCGGAGGATCTTAAAGGGGGAGAACCGGGGAATGGCGCGGCATCCGTGGGCCGCGGCGGTCCCCTTGGGGTCCTTGGAGAGGACGGTGATCTCGGCGCCCGGGGAGAGCCGCCGGACGCTGCCCACCAGCTCCCCTAAGATCGCCTCGTCCCCGGCGTTGTGGAAGCCGTAATAGCCGCTGAGGACCACCCGGTCCCCGGGCTGGACTGCCGCGTAGGCCGCCAGGGCGTCCTCCGCCATCCGGGAGACGCTGTACTCCTCCACCGCCACCCGGCGGGAGACCTGAGCGAGGCGCTCCGTCTCCTCCAAGGGCAGGGTGAGGGCGGTGGTGACGTCGTCTAAAAGCGCATCGTCCGTGAGCTTCGCCCCGCCCCGGCAGCAGAAGTTCTCCGCCTTGCACTTTTCCAGCTTGTCCTCGTCAAAAAGGCCCATACAGCCCTCGTTGCCCGCCAGCACGCAGAGCTTTCCGCAGGCCATGGCCTCCAGCGCCGCCCGGGACACGCCCACAAAGGCGTCTGCGGCGGCGCAGACGTTGTTTATATCCGTTCTGGAGCCGGTGAGGATCACGCACCGGCGGCCGATCTTCAGGTTCGCCTCCTCCGCCCGGGCGCGAAGCTCCTCCAGCTTCCCGCCGTCGCCCACGATGACGATGACCACGCCGGGCACGCGGCTCGATAGCCTCTGGGAGATACGCACAAGGCCGGCGGCGGCGTCGGCGCGGCTCTCGTCCAGGCGGCTGACGTGTACCACCACCGGGGCGTCCGCCGGGATGTTCTGCTCGGCCCGGAACGCCTCTCCCGTAAGCTCCGGGGAGAACTTCTCCGTGTCGATGCCGTTGACGGTGACGGAAATGCGCGCCTCCGGCACGCCGTAGCTGTCCATCAGGTATTTTTTGATGTCCTCCGACACGGCGACGGTCCGGTCCCCCCAGTTGGTGAGGCTCCGGAGGGCCCCGTCGGTGGAAAACACCCAGTGGGCCGTGGTGACGAAGGGGAAATCCATGAACTTTTTCAGTATTCCACACAAAAAGGCGGGTATTCTGGCGTGGGCGTGGACCACGTCCGGGCGCTCTTTCCGAATGAGCCGCCAGAGGAGGAAGAGGGACTTTGCCATGAGGAAGGGGTTTCGCTTGTGCATGGGGACCTTCACATGGCGCGCCCCGGCTTTTACGATGTCCTCCTCATAGACCCCGCCGTTGGAGGCGACGGTCACCTCGTGGCCCCGCCGCAAAAGCTCCCGCGTCAGCTCCACGATGTGGGTCTCCGCGCCGCCGATCTCCAGGCCCATGGCGGCCATCAGTATCTTCATGCGCCCACCTCATAGGAGAAGGACACCAGCGTTCCCACGGTGTTGACGTAGGGCGTCACGAAGCTGAGACCGGCGTTGTGCACCAGCTCCGCCGCCCCGCTGAGGTAGCAGTGGCCGTCCACCACCGTGCCCGTGCCCTCCAGGGTGAGGTAGAGCACGATATAGTCCTCGGTCTCCAGCTCCAGCACGCGGCCGTCATAAGTCTCCACCAGCTGGAAATAGGGCTCCTGGCGCACTGCGGTCACCGTCCCCAGGACGTTCCCGGTCTCCGGGTCGTGGAGCACGTCCCCGGGCTGGATGGCGTCGATGGTGGACTTCCGGACGCCGGAGAGCCGGAGCTCGCAGGTCATTTTGGCGTTGTTGGAGCTGCCCTGGCCGTCGGTATTGCCGTAGTGGGAGGTGGGCGCGGAGGTGAACCGGCCGATGAGCATCACCGCCAGCGCCAGTACCACCAGCACCGCCAGGATGTCCACCACGCTTATGAGGCCGAAGATCCGGCCCTCGGCGTCGAATAAGGGTCTTTTTTTCATTGGGCCTGCCCCCTTTCAATAGCGATCACCGAGCCGACGGCGTTGATACCCGGGAACACCGCGTTGACGCTGACCCCCAGGTAGAGGGGGTAGCCCCCGTCCACCATGGTGCCCTTGTTCGAGACGGTGGCGTTGGCGGTGACGGTGACACGCATCGCGATCATACCGGGGATGACGGCGCTGACCACCTTTTCGGCCTCCAGATCCGGCACGGAGCGGGTGGCCTCCGCGATCTCCACGGCGCTGACCGTCCCCAGGTTATAGTGCTTGACCTTGTCCGTCACCCGGTCCCCCACGCGGATGGTGTCCCGCTCCGCCTCGTCCAGGGTGAACTCCACGGTGTAGGTGACCTTGCCGCTCTCGATGCCGGCGGGGCCGTCGGGCTGTGCCGTGTCCCGGGGGCCGGCGAAGCGGGCGATCACCAAAATCGCCGCCAAAACAAGGGCGATGCCGATGAGCACCAGGTCGAATACGTTGAAAAGACTGTGTTTTTTATTTTCCATGTCCTGCCTCCACTGTCGCTGTGTAGATCTCCTCCAGCCTCCGGGCGAAGCGCTCACCGGTAAATCTCTCCCGGTAGACCCGCCCCGCGCCCAGGCTGAGCCGCTGAAGCTCCGCCCGGTCCTCGCAGAGTCTCCTTATCCTGTCCGCCAGGGCCTCCACATCCCGGGTGGGGAAGAGAAGGCCGTTGACGCCGTCCTCCACCTGCCAGGGGTTGCCGCCGTAGTCCGACGCCACCGCCGGCACCGAGAGGCTGAACCCCTCCAGCATCGCAAGGCTTGAGGCCTCCGTCCCCCAGGAGGCGTTGAGCTGGAGATCCAGCACGCTCAGCACCCCCGCTATGTCGGAGACGAACCCCATAAAGACCACGTTTTTGTCTAAGTTAAGCTCATGGCAGGTTTTTCGGACGTTCTCCTCATAGCCCCCGGTGCCGGCGATGAGGAGCTTCAGCTCCGGGTGGTCCGGCAAAAGGAGCTTCATGGCCCGGAGGATGTCCTCGTGGCCCTTGTAGTCCTCGATGCGCGCCATGATGCCCATGACGAAGTCCCCGGGGACGAGCCCAAGGCCGCGCCGGAGCTTTGCCCGCTCCTCCAGGCTCTTGCCCTCCACGGGCTCCACGCCGTTCATCATGATCTCAATGTAGCTTTTGTCGATCCCGGCGTCCGTCAGGTTCTCCGCCGCCGCCGGGGAGATGGCGATGATCCTGTCGGCGTAGTGCTCGTTTATCAGCTTATTGAGAAATCGCCCGGGGAAGCGCTTCATATACGCCTTCACGGGGAAGGCGGAATGGCGGGTGTAAATGACCTTCGCCCCGCACTGCCTTCCGGCGATGCGGCCCGAGAGGGCCCCGTGGGTGTGGACGATGTCCGGTTTTTCCCGGCGGATGACCGCCTTGAGCTCCCGGATGGCCCCGGGGTCGAAGGACTTGTCGGCGATGCCGTCCACCTCATAGACCCGGACGCCCAGCGCCCGGACGGGGGGCGCCAGCTCCGAGCCTTTTGGCATGGCCACGGCGATGTCAAAGCGGGAGCGGTCGGCGTACTTGAGGTAGTTTATGATGGTCCGGCCCGCGCCGCCGATGTTGGTGTCGCTGATGATGTTGAGTACCTTGATCATTTCGCGGCCTCCCTCTCCCGGACGGTCCGCCCAAGGGCGGCGCATATGCCGATGACCACCCAGAACATCAGCGCCACCCGGTAATTATAGAAGGAGTGGTCGGTCATGCTCTGGACGGCGAAGCCCGCCAGGGACGCCAGGAGCGCCGCGCCGCAGACCTTCTCCTTTTTGTCCAAAGCGCCGGTGACGGCCCGGCCCAGCTCCCGCACCGCCGAGATGAAGGTTCCCAGGAGCACCAGAAGCCCCGCGATGCCGCACTCGCAGAAGATCTGCAAGAAGAGGTTGTGGGCGTGGGGCGCCATCACGTCGTTGAAGGCGTAGCGCGGGTAGACGCTCTGGTAGGCCGCCACTCCCGTGCCAAATCCGGTGAGCCAGTAGTCCCGGAGCATGTCGAGGGTGCCCATCCAGATGTAGATCCGAAAGCTCGTGGAGCTGTCCGCGCGGCTTCCGATGCTGGAAAAGCGGGCGATGATGCTCTCCGGGGCCAGCAGCGCCAGGGCCGCCGCCGCCACGATCCCCAGGACGATGAAGCGCTTGTCCATGATGACGAGGAACACCGCCGCCGCGAAGAGGAGCCCCAGCCAGCCGCCCCGGGACCAGGTGAGCACCAGGCAGAGAATTTCCACCAGCACCGCGATCCCCGCCGCCAACCGTCCGTTGACGGTCCTGGAGGCGTAGGCGGAGGCCACGCCGATGGGGATGGCCAGCATGAAATACTCCGAGAGGACGTTGGGGTTATCAAGGGTTGAGTAGACCCGCAGGGTGATGTTGGAGAAGTCCACCTCGTCGATCCACTTGGGGGTGCTCTCCATCCCCAAAAGCACCTGGGCAAGGCCGATCAAGGCCACCACAGCGGCGGAGAGGGTGATAAAGCCCATGAGCCGCAGGATGTCCTCCCGCGTCCGCAGGGTATCCGCCACCGCAAGGGCGAAGAGGACGAAGAACGCCGTCAGCATCCCGCCCGGGAGACTGCCCCGGAGGTTCACGGAAAGGAGCGTGGAGCCCACGTAGAGGACGGCGAAGGCCACCACCCATTTTGTGAGCCGGGAGGAGGGCGCGCGCCGCTCCCGGTCGCAGCCGTAGTTTACGATCACGCTGACCGTGGCCACGGCGGCCAGGGCCAGGACCATCATGGTCTTCAAAAGCGGCGCCGCCGCCACGGTGAGGGCCACCCAGAAAAACTGGCGTCTTAAAATACTGCCCTCCAGGAGCTTATGGAGCCTCAGCGCCTCAAAGACCCGGCAGAGGGCCATGTGGAGCCTGTGGGCCAGGGCCCCCATGAGTCCCCCG
>CANQZF010000005.1 GCA_947628265.1 uncultured Oscillospiraceae bacterium | reverse complement strand
GTGCCACGAAAAGGGCCAGCCGGTGCTGGTGGGCACCGTGTCCATTGAAAAGAGCGAATATCTCTCCAAGCTCCTTACCCGCGAGGGCGTGAAGCACAACGTCCTCAACGCCAAGAACCACGAGCGGGAGGCGGAGATCATCGCCCAGGCCGGGGCCTTCGGGGCCGTCACCATCTCCACCAACATGGCCGGGCGCGGCACGGACATCATGCTGGGCGGCAACCCGGAGTTCATGGCCCGGGCCGACCTCCGGAAGGCCGGGATCGAGGACAGCGTCATCGCCGAGGCTGTGGGCTTTGCCGAGACGGAAAATGAGGACATTCTCTCGGCCCGGAAACAGTACGGCGAGCTCTTGGCGAAATATAAGGCCGTCACCGACGCGGAGGCCGAGCGCGTCCGGGCGGCGGGGGGCCTCTTTGTCCTGGGGACGGAGCGCCACGAGTCCCGCCGCATCGACAACCAGCTGCGCGGCCGCTCCGGCCGCCAGGGGGACCCCGGCGAGACGAGATTTTATCTCGCCATGACCGACGACATCATGCGCCTTTTTGGCGGCGAGCGGATCATGAACCTCATGGAGACTTTAAAAATCGACGAGGACACCCCCATCGACCAGAAAATGCTCTCCGGGGCCATCGAGAACGCCCAGAAGAAGGTGGAGAGTCAGAACTTCCAGGCCCGCAAGCACGTTCTGGAGTACGACGACGTGATGAACACCCAGCGCGGCATCATCTACGACCAGCGCCGGCGGGTTTTGGACGGCGAGGACATCAGCGCCAACATCCGCAGCTGGATCGGGGAGACCATCGCCTCCTCCGTAGCCTCGGGCCTTATGCCGGATATGTCCGAAAACGCCAAGCACAAGCCGGAGGCCCTCACCCCCACGAGAGACGCCCTCACCGCCATCACCGCCCCCTTTATGGGCCTCTTTGTGACCCCGGCGGACCTCGGGGAGCTCACGGACGAGCGGCTCTCCGCCATGAGCGCCGAGGAGCTGACGGAGTGGCTCACCGAGAAGGCCAACCGGGTCTACGACGCCCGGGAGGCGGCCCTCGGCACCCCGGAGGGGGCCGACCAGCCCCTGATGCGGGAGGTGGAGCGCATCGTCCTTTTGCGGGTGGTGGATGAGTACTGGATGGACCACATCGACGCCATGCAGGAGCTGCGCCAGGGCATACGCCTCCGGGCCTACGCCCAGGTGAACCCCGTGGACGAGTATAAGCGGGAGGGCGGCGACATGTTCGACGCCATGATCACCGGCATCCGGGAGGAGGTCGTCCGCCGCATCTTCACCGTCCGCGTCACCCGGGAGCAGCCCCTGGAGCGAAAGAGCGTGGCCAGAAACGCCACCGCCGGCGCCAACGTGGGGGGACCGGCCAAGAAAAAGCCCGTGAAGGTGGTCAAGATCGGCCGCAACGACCCCTGCCCCTGCGGCAGCGGTTTGAAGTGGAAAAAATGCACCTGCAAGGAATTCCACCCGGAAGACTAAACTGGCTCGAAAGCCCTGACGGGAGTTTCTATGGATCTTGTTGAAAAAAGCGTAAACGGCCTTATACTCATGACGGCCCCGCACATCTCCGTCCCCCACGGCTTCACCACCCGCTTTGGCGGGGTGAGCGAGGGGATCTACGCCTCCCTCAACCTGGGGGAGAACCGGGGGGATAAGCCGGAGGCCGTCCGGGAGAACTACCGGCGGCTCAAGGCGGCCCTCCGTATCGATAAGCTCTGCTTTACAAAGCAGGTACACAAAAATCATGTCCGCCCCGTGACGGGGGCCGACGCCCGGGAGCCCTACGGGCCCCTGCCCTACGAGGCCGACGGCATCGTCACGGCGGAACCGGGCCTTGCCCTTATCGCCTTCACCGCCGACTGCATCCCCATTCTCCTCCATGACCCGAAGCGCACCGTCTCGGCGGCGCTCCATGCGGGGTGGAGGGGGACCGTGGCGGACATCGCGGGTGCGGGCGCGGCGGCCATGGTCCGCCTGGGCAGCGCTCCGGAGGACATCCGGGCCGCCATCGGCCCCGGCATCTCCTTTTCCTCCTTTGAGACGGGCCCCGAGGTCCCGGAGGCCGTCCGGGCCGTCCTGGGGGACCGCGCTGACGCCTTTATACGGGAGTCGGAGAACCCCGGAAAATTCTATGTGGACTTAAAGGGCGTCAACCGCGCCCTTCTCATAAGAGCCGGCCTCAAGCCGGAAAATATCGCCGTCTCCGGGGAGTGTACCCTTCAAAGCCCGGACAAATACTGGTCCCACCGGGCCACTAACGGGGAGCGGGGAGCCCAGGCGGCGGTGATCGTGAACGGAGAGAGCTTAAAATGCGCGACGCCCTGAAAAAATGGATACCGGCGCTGGCGCTGTGTCTGGCGGTCTCGTCCTGCGGCCTTCTGCCCGAGCCGGCCCCGGAGCCCACGGCGGGCCCCTCGGAGGAGCCCACCTCCGACGCCGAAGCGCCCACCGCCCCGCCGGAGGGGTACAGCCGCGCCGACGAGGTCTTCTCCATAAATTACGACCCGGACAGCTCCATGAACCCGCTCATCGGGACGAGCCGCTATAACGCGGGGCTTTTCGAGCTCCTGTATGAGCCCCTTTTCGCCCTGTCGGCGGACCTGGAGGCCGTCCCGGTGCTGTGCGAGAGCTTTGAGACCGCCGACGGCCTCACCTACGCCCTGAAGCTCCGGGAGGGCGTGCGCTTTCACGACGGCTCGGAGCTCACGGCGGACGACGTGACGTACACCTTGAATATCGCCAGGACCTCGGACAAGTACGCCGCCCGCCTCTCGGACATCGCCTCCGTCCAGACGACGGCGGACGGAGGGGTGGAGATACGCCTTAAGCGGGCCAATATGTTTTTGCCCTCCCTTCTGGACGTGCCCATCATCAAAAACGGCTCCGCCGACGACGAGGCCCCCCAGGGCACCGGCCCCTACGTCATGGGCGCGGGGGTGCTGAACGTCTTCACCTCCCACCGGGACTACACCTCCGCCTCCCTGCGGCGCGTCTACCTCAAGGAGGTCCCGGAGGCGGACCTGGCGGAGGCGTTCTCCGAACGGACCGTGGATCTTCTGGACTACGACCCCACGGGGACGGCGCGGCTCAACATCCACATGCTCCATGAGACCCGCTACTACCGCACCACACAGCTCATTTACCTGGGGATGAACGGCGCGGGGAAGGTGCTGTCAAATCCCGCGGTCCGCCGGGCCATCTCGCGGCTTGTGGACCGGGATTCCATCGTCGCCCGGAGCTTCGGCGGGGACGCGGACGCCACCCTCTTTGTCCTCAGCCAGGACCTGGCCGGCTGGGATACGTCCGTCGCCTCGGGCTACGCCTACTCCCGCCAGGAGTTTCGGAGGCTCGCCGCCTCGGCGGGGCTGGAGGACGCGGACCTGGACGGCAGGCTCGACTATTCGGGGGAGAGCTTCAAGCTCCGGATCCTGGTGAATTCCGAGTCCGAGGCCAAGGTCGGCGCCGCCGGGATCGTGGCCGGAGAGCTCATCAACATGGGCTTCGACGCGGCCGTGGAGGCGCTGGACTTCGACGACTATAAAAAGGCCCTGGAGGCCGGCAATTTCGACCTCTTCATCGGGGAGGTGAAGCTCCGTGCGGACCTGGATCTGACGGCGCTCTTCACCGGCTCCCTCAATTATTCCAAGACCGGCGCGGACGGCTACGCCCAGCGGATCAACGAGTATCTGGCGGCCTCCCCGGAGGACCGCCCCGCCGCCGCAACGGAGCTTTGCGTCTACGCCGCCGAGGACTGCGCCGTGGTCCCCATCGCCTACAAGCGCGGGGCGGTGCTGACCCACGTGGGCGTGGTGTCCGGGGCCGCCCCCGGGCAGTCCCACATATTTACCGGCATTTTGGGGTGGACCGTGGACCCGACCAGGGACTGACGCTCCGCCCACAAGGAGGGATAAGGATGACGGACAGAGAGCTCATAAACCACGCCATCGAGGCCGCCGCCAACGCCTACGCGCCCTATTCCAAGGTGGGCCGGGGGGCGGCGCTGGAGTGCGCCGACGGCACCGTGGTCACCGCCTGTACCGTGGAGAACGGGGCCATCGGCTCCACCATCTGCGCCGAGCGGGCCGCCGTGTGCCGCGCCGTGGCCCAGGGGAAGCGCCGGTACCGGCGCATCGCCATATACTCCCGGGAGAGCGCGGACTACTGCGTCCCCTGCGGGGAGTGCCGTCAGGTCCTGGGGGAGTTCTCCCAGGACATGGAGGTCCTATGCGTCCGCGCCGACGGCCGTTACGTCAGCTACAAACTCCGCGAGCTCCTCCCCCTGGCGGGGAAATAAGCAAATACATATTTTCCCGCTGGTGCGGCGCGGGGGAGGGGTCTAAACCCGCCCGAACCCCGATTTTCGCATCGCCTCTAAACACGCCGTGAAGATTAATTCTTCTGATAACGAAACGACCTCCCTGCGCCCAGAGCGGCGCGGGGAGGCTTTTCTTGTTTTGAGCGAGTACCCTAGATCGTTGGCGCGCGGGAGCGGGGGCAAGAAACATCTGTAAGAGGTTTTAATATTGACTCAAAGGGGTATTTGTAGTATATTGTCAATATATATCAGCGCTTATTCGCTTGCCTGAGTTTATTTATAGGGAGGACTGAAAATGTATTGTCACAAGTGTGGAACGCAGGTCAACGGGGATATGCGTTTTTGCCCCAAGTGTGGCACTGCATTGAGCATAGACCCTGCACAGAGGCCTGCGGAGCTGGCCGGTACGGGTGAAGAACCTGATGAGCATGAACCTTCTAAGTTGAAAAAATGGTGGGACAAAAGCTCAACGTCAAAAAGAGTATTGGGCGTTATCGTTGCTGCGGCAGTCACAATCCCAGCTGTGATCCTTCTCATATCCTTTTTGCGGGAGTTTGGTTATTTACTGCTCGGTCTGCTCATTGTTGCCAGCTTTGTCATTATCATTGTCAAGGGAAATCAAGAGGAACGCAGTGAAGCGAAAAAGACCATCATACATATCGCGCTTTGGGGCGTGGCAATCTTTGCGGCCGTTATACTCTTTGCTACAAACACCGATTTCTTTACCGACCTTGTAAAACCCGGAGCCAGTGTGCGGGAGGCGCATTTATCACAGTACAGTGAGACTGTCACCGTTGAGGAAGCCTTTGACGACTTCTTTGAAAATGAAAAATGGAGCACCTACAAGGAGAACGGCTACTCCTATGTCTCTTTCAACGGGGTGTGCGAATATCTTGGCGACAAGGTAGACGCCAGGGTCATTTTCAAGATCACCGGCGAAAACTTCGTTGTAGACCGATTGGATATAAACGGCGTGGAGCAGAGTGACATCTTATTATACGCCCTGCTCGCGAAAGTATATGAGAAATATTAAAACAGAGGGACGCGCCTATGTACTGTATAAAATGTGGGAACGAGCTTCCGGATGATGCGGTCTTTTGTCCCAAATGCGGTGCTAAACAGGTCGAGGCTGCGGGGCAGACGTCCGCCAACGCGCCGGTCGAAAACAGCCAGGCCTCCGTCGCGACGCCCGCGCGGACCGGCACGGTGGATGGGAAAAGCTCCCTAGACGATTACGTCAGGCCCAGGTTTAAGCTGTACTGGCTCATACCGGCGGCGCTGATCCTGCTTTTGGCACTGTTTATCACTGTAAGAAATAAAACGTTAGGCGAGGGTATTATTCTGTTTTGGGTTGCTGGCCTTATCTGCGCCGCGCTTGGGGTGCGCCAGCGCTTGACATTTAATAGGATAAAGAAGCTCGACGCGCAGGGGCAGCTGGACGCCGCGATCGTGGACTTTCAAAACAGCCAGGGTCTTTTCAGAGATCAGATCCGTCTGGGCCGGAAGTACATTTTTACCCGTCGCAGGGGACAGATCATACCTTGCTCAGAGGTAAGTAAAGTGTTTTGTGTCGTTCATCGTGCGGCATACGGACTCGCTGAGCAGATGCGGCAGCTTCGTGTCAGTACCAAGAGCGGAAAATACTATACGCTGTGTCTGTTGGCGACCCAGGGCAAGGATAATGACGCCGTTCGGGAGTTTGTGGCCTTACTTCATGAGGTCAACGGCGATGTGACGGTCGATGAGACCGTTGGAGGGAAGAAATAAGCTCAATTTCTCTATACGACTGTAAAATTTGGAGGAATACGTCATGTTTTGCTCAAAATGCGGAACACAGCTTCCTGACGGCGCCGCCTTCTGCCCCAAGTGCGGCGCGAAGCTGACTTCTTCTGAAATAACAGCGCCGTCTGCGGATGTGGCAGAGGTCAAAACCGGAACGGCTGAGCCGATGAAAAAAGTCACCGGAAGGAAGCCAAAAGCGAAGAGATCCAAAAAAATCGTGATCGGTATCGCCGTGGTCGTGGCTGTAGCGTTGATTGCGCTGCTTATTGCGGCGATAGTGGATGACGGAAAGGATGAGCCAACTCTTTTCGATTTGGCTGAGAGCGTCGCCCCCATGACGGAGTTTGGCTATGAAGCCACATACAGGGAGCTTTTTGACTGGCTTATAGCCGGCGAGAAGAGGTCCTTTGAGCAGGATGGGAGCGTTGCGTATCTGACTTATTCCGGCAATGTGACGGGTGGAGATCATCCGGTGTCCATCGTCCTTGAAATAACGGGTTTGAACGTCAACGCGGAGGGACAAATGCTCTACCCTTACGCTATGACTCTGAACGGGATCGAGGTGGAGGATTTTAACGATCCCTCCGGGATGCTCAACGAGCTTTTCTGGGGTCAGAAAAACAAGGCTGACTATCCCACGTTCATGGATCTTGTGAATTGGAGCTCCGAAAACGGGATCACCACTTATGATGCGTATTTCGGCCTCAATTCCCTGCCGAATATGTTCACGGATGCGGTCGCTTCCGTGGAGGAAGCACAGGCGATAGTTGAAGAATGGCTGGCTGAGCATCCCCTTGGCCCAATGTCCGGGATTGCTCCTGAAGATGAATCGTCTATACCGGAAGATGTATCCAAGACGCAGTATTCCTTTGCGCTGTGGAAGGCACCGCGGAATTGTCTGGGATCAATTTATGTCAGGAAACTGGACGGGTATCTGTCCTTCACCCACTTCCACGGCGACCTCATATATGATTTGAATGAGTGGTATGCTTATTACTCAGAAAAATACATGGATCCGTAAACGACGCGAATACCCATTAAAGCAAGCCGTTCGCGCCGAGTTTTTGAACTCTGAACATAACTTCATTCTTGCCTGACAGGGACCTCTGTGATACAATGGTTGTATTGCGGGGGTTCCTTTTGATATAGGAAGCGTTCCCCACGGGTGTATCAAAAGCAAAAAGCAGTGGAGACCCGAAGACTCTTACTGCGGAGGAGCAAAGGGCGTTCCTCCGCGCCGCAAAGAGGCCGCGCAATTATTTTCAGTACGTCTTTTTGCCGGATGCAGACTTAAAACCCTTGGAAATTCAGGAGGTATAGATAAACATGAAATTAGGCATCGTCGGCCTTCCCAACGTGGGGAAGTCCACCCTCTTTAACGCCATCACAAACGCCGGGGCGGAGGCGGCGAACTACCCTTTCTGCACCATCGAGCCCAACGTGGGGACCGTGACGGTCCCGGACAGGCGGCTCGACTTCCTGGCGGAGATGTACAAGCCCAAAAAGTACACCCCCGCCGTCATCGAGTTCGTGGACATCGCGGGCCTTGTGCGCGGGGCGTCCAAGGGCGAGGGGCTGGGCAACAAGTTTTTGGAGAACATCCGCCGCACCGACGCCATCGTCCATGTGGTGCGCTGCTTTGACGACGAAAACGTCATCCACGTGGAGGGCGGCACGGACCCCCTCCGGGACATCGACATCATCGACCTGGAGCTGGTCATGGCGGATCTGGAGATGGTCACCCGACGCCTGGACAAGGTGGAGCGGGGCGCCAAGGGCGGGGACAAGAAGCTCCGGCACGAGGCGGAGGTCCTCTCCGCCCTCCGGGAACACCTGGATGCCGGGAAGTCCGCCCGGAGCTTTGAGGCGGACAGCGCCGACGACGCCCAGCTCATCGCCGAGAGCGAGCTTTTGTCCCTCAAGCCCGTCATTTACGCCGCCAACATGGACGAGGCGGGCATCGCGGACTTCGCCAATAACGCCTATTATAAGGCTGTCCTCTCCCGGGCCGAGACGGAGGGGGCCCAGGTCCTGCCCATTTGCGCCAAGACGGAGCAGGAGCTTACGGAGCTCCCCGCCGAGGAGCGGGCCATGTTCTTAGAGGAGCTGGGCCTCACGGAGTCGGGCCTCGACCGGCTCATCAAGTGCTCCTACTCCCTTCTGGGCCTTATAAGCTTCCTCACCGCCGGGTCCGATGAGTGCCGGGCCTGGACCATCACAAAGGGCACCCGCGCCCCCCAGGCCGCCGGGAAGATCCACTCCGACTTTGAGCGGGGCTTCATCCGGGCCGAGATCGTGGCCTTTGACGATCTCGAGGCCTGCGGCTCCATGGCCGCCGCCAGGGAAAAGGGCTTAGTCAGAAGCGAGGGCAAGGATTACGTCATGCGCGACGGCGACGTCACCCTCTTCCGGTTCAACGTATGACGGAGAAGAAAAAGCGCATCGACGCCATAGACGCCGCCCGGGGCCTGGCGCTGGTGCTGATGGTGATCCACCACATCCTCATCGACCTTGTGAAGCTGTGCGGCGCGCCCATGTGGATCTTCTCCAATCCCGTTTTCGACGTCCTCCACTACGTTTTCGCGGGGCTTTTCATCTTCCTCTCGGGCCTTTGCTGCCGCTTCTCCCGGAGCAACTTAAAGCGGGGCCTCATCGCCTTTGCCATCGCCATGGTTATGACGGCGGTGACGGTCCTCCCCATCATCAACGACCCCATCCTCTTTGGCGTCCTGCACCTTCTGGGCTTTTGCATGATCTTCTTCGCCCTGACCCATAAGCTCTGGGACGCCATCCCCCGGAAGATCGCGCCCATCCTCTACGCCGCTCTTCTCATTTTCACCGCCTGGGCCACCCGTAACATCCACATTCCGGACGCGGTGGCGAAATGGATCTTCCCCCTGGGGTGGACGTATAAGGGCTTTTACACCGCCGACTGGTTCCCCATCTTCCCCTGGCTCTTCGTGTTCCTCCTGGGGACCTGGGCGGGCAATTACGTGGTGGAGCGAAAGCTCCCGGAGCGGTTTTACACCTTCACCTGCCCCGTCCTCCCGCAAATCGGACGCAAGAGCCTTGCCATCTACGTCTTTCACCAGCCCATCCTCTACGGTTTGATCTACGGAATAAAACTCCTTTTCAAGCTCTGAAAAAAGCCTCGGATGACCGCTCATCCGAGGCTTTTTTGTTATGCAATTATTGAAGCACGGCGTAATCCCAGGAACGAAGGACTCCGTTGAAGGGCTCTCCCGTCAAAAGGTCCTTCCGTCCGGCGTACTCAGGGGTCTCCGCCTCCCCGGCCTTGCAGTGCAGGAGGACCGTGACCTCCTCCTCTCCCAGCCTCCGGGTCAGGGCCGCCACGCCCCGCGCATCGTCGGCCTGAAAGTCCGCAACAGAACCCTCCGTGAGGCAGGGACAGCTGTGGCGCAGAGAAATAAGACGCCGGTACTTCTCGAAGGTCTCCCGGTCCTGGAGCTTCGCGTCCCAGACCATCCCCCGGCGGCAGTCGCCGTTGTCGCCGCCCTCCATGGCGTACTCGTCGCCGTAGTAGAGCATGGGCATCCCGGGCAGCAGCAGCTGTAGCGCCGCCGCCATCCCCAGCTTCCCCCGGTCGCCCCCGGAGGCGGTGACGAAGCGGGGCGTGTCGTGGGAGCCGATGAGGTTCCAGAGGACCTTATATGTATCCGGGTGGAGGTTCCCCCGGAGAAAGCCCAGATTTTCAAAAAATTCCGTGACGGTGATGCTCTCCCGGGCAACTAAATCCATGACAGCGTTGAAAAAGGGGTAGTTCATCACGCTGTCCCACTGGTCACCCAGAAGGAAGTCCCCGCCGAAGTGCCACTCCTCCCCCACGATGAGGGCGTCGGGAAACTCCGCCTTCACCGCCTCCCGGAACCGCCGCCAGAAGCGGTGGCCGATCTCGTCGGCCACGTCCAGCCGCCAGCCGTCGATGCCGCACTCCCGGAGCCAGTAGAGCCCTACGTCGATGAAGTAGCGCTCCACCTGCGGGTTTCGGAGGTTCAGCTTGGGCATCCCCCCGAAGTAGCTGAAGGTCTTGAAGTTGGGCTTCTCCACCCATCGGGCCCGCAGGGGCCAGCCCTTGATAAAATACCAGTCCCAATATTCGGATTTCTCCCCCTTCTCCACGATGTCCGCGAAGGGGAAGAACTTCTGGGAGGAGTGGTTGAAAACGCCGTCCAATATGACCCGCAGCCCCAGCGCGTGGGCCCGCTCCACCAGCTCCTTCAAATCCTCCAGCGTCCCCAGCTTCGGGTCCACCCGGTAGTAGTCCACGGTGTCGTACTTGTGGACGCTGAGGGCCTCAAAGATGGGCGTCATGTAGAGGACGTCGGCCCCCAGCTCCCGGATGTGCCCCAGATGCTGGATGATGCCCCGGAGCGTCCCGCCCAGGTCGCGCCTGTGGTCCACGGGTTTGTTCCATCCCCGCCCCGGCTCCCCCGTGGGGGCGAAGCTGGCGGGGAAGACCTGGTAGACCACCTTGTTTTTGGCCCAATCCGGCACGGTGAGGCGCTCCTCCTCCCGGAGGTTCTGGGGGCAGTCGAACATCCGCTCCACGTCCTCCGGGGGCGTTGAGGAGAACTCGTAGTTTCCGTAAAAGACCCGCTCCCCGTCCGTGCCCTCCAGCTCAAACCAATAGCGCAGGCACACCATGTCGATCTCGATGACCGCCTCGTAGTAGTCGCTGACCCGGTCCCGGGCGGCCAGGGCCATGGGGACGGCCCGCCGGGTGTCAAAAATCCGCAGGGGCAAATACTTATCCTGGGTGTGTAGCGTCACCCTCCGCGCGTCCCCCTTTTTCACCCGCAAACGCACAAGAAACCGCCCCGCCTCCAGTGCGAAGCAGTACCTCTTGTCCGCAAAGTGGCAAATGGCCGAAAGTTCCATAAATATCCTCTCTTTTTCAAAAAGATTTTGCTTTGGAGCCCGCTCCGGCAGACGGCGCATCCCCCGCGTCTCCCGCGTTAGGCTACTCGCCCTGCTTTTCCTTATCTCTCTCAATGAACAGATTGCAAAGGCACATGACTACGGCGAACAATATCCCCGCCACCGGCCAGACGACCCATGTGATCTCCCAATCTCCGGTCCAGAAGCTCCAGCCGAGATAGACGGCGGTCGCCGTCAGCCAGTAGGCCGTGGAGACCGTTTCTTTGATACGGGTCTTTCTTCGGTCCCGCCGCGCGTACTTGCCCTCTCTCAGGAGCTTCTGCATACTCGCCCAGCGCACGCCGGCAAGGATAAAAAAGGCCGCTCCGATGCCCGCCAGCAGGATCGTGCCGGACGTCATCGCCGCGATCAGGTACTCTTTTTCCGTGAACGCGCCGACAAAAAGCGGAATGGGCGAGAGCACACACAGGCAGGCGGCGATAATATTGCTTTTCACATAAGCCGATCTGTACGCTTTCTGCTTTTCCCTCACCATGCCGTCCACGCCGTACTCCGTTTCAAAGGGCTCCTTGTCAATGAACTCGAAAGGAGTGTTCTTAAAACCGCAGGAGACGAAAATCGCAACGGCGGCGGCGACAAGGACAAACAGAATGACAAGCCCCACCCCCGCTACCAGGTTTTCTGAAACAGCGCACCCCGGCGCTTCCGACGCCGCCGCCAAAAGGAGCAGCGGGATCACGGCGACGATACACAGAAAAGCGGCTGTGGCAATGCGTTTGGCCGCCCGCCTTCTCCACTCCAGGAATTCGTTGGCGAGGGCGAGGGAGACCCGTTTCACAGGCGTCCGGTCCGGTTCGTCCGTAAATTCCTCGTCCTCCATCTCGTCCTTGAGAAGATAATCCGTCGTGACGCCAAAGAGCTTGCTCAACGCCAAAATTTTCTCCAGATCCGGCACCGTCTGCGCGCCCTCCCACTTGGAAACCGCCTGCCGGGACACCTTAACTTTCTCCGCAAGCTCCTCTTGTGACCAGCCGTTCTTCTTTCTCAAATTGGTTATTTTGTCCGCTAAGATCATGATTTGTCCCTCCGCGTAGATTAGTCGGCGGTATCGCCGCTGAAAAAATCATAGCGTTTTTCGCAGTTGCAGTCCACCAAAGGGCGGCTGGAAATCTGTCAACCGGGGGTTGCGTACGCTCTTATACTACACGAAAGATACCGGTTTTGTAAATCCTTCTGAAGGCGTTTTCTCCAAATTATCCCCTTTAATAAAAAATGCTGACGTTTACCGTCAGCATTTTTTGTTTTGTTAAAGCGCCGCTTTCGCGGTGGCGCAGAGCTCCGTGAACGCCTGGGGGTTGTGAATGGCGGTCTCGGAGAGCATCTTGCGGTTCATGTCGATGCCCGCCTTCTTCAGGCCGTGCATGAAGGTGGAGTAGTTCATACCGTTCATCTTGCAGCCGGCGGAGATACGGGTGATCCAGAGCTTGCGGTAGTCGCGCTTTTTCTGCTTGCGGCCGATGTAGGCGTAGGTGAGGGACTTCATCATGGCCTGGTTGGCCATCTTGAAGTGCTTGGACTTGGCGCCCCAGTAGCCCTTGGCCAGCTTCAGGACCTTATTTCTTCTCTTGCGCGTCATCATCGCGCCCTTGACTCTTGCCATCTTCAGTGACCTCCTTATTTATACAGGATCATGCGCTTGATCGCCGCTTCGTTGGTGACGTCGGCATAGGTTCCCTTGCGGAGGCCTCTCTTGCGCTTGGTTGTCTTCTTGTTGAGAATGTGGCTCTTGTATGCGTGGGCGCGCTTGACCTTGCCGGTCTTGGTGAGATTAAATCTCTTTTTCGCGCCGCTGTGGGTCTTGATCTTGGGCATCTTTGGTTACTCCTTCCATTGTTTTGGCGGCGAGCCGCCTATTCACGCACGGGTTTGTGCGGAAATATACTTATTTGTTGGGCTTGGGGGAGAGGAACACGCTCATGTTCCGGCCCTCCAGCTTCGGGGGCTTATCGAGGGAGGCGATCTCGGCGCACCCCTCGGCGAAGCGCAAAAGCAAATCCTCCCCGATAGAGGTGTGGGCCATCTCCCGGCCCCGGAAGCGCACGGAGACCTTGAGCCTGTCCCCGTCCTTCAAAAACTTCTGGCCGTTTTTGAGCTTCACGTTGAAGTCGTTGTCGGCGATGCCAGGGGACATGCGGATCTCCTTTATCTCGATGACGTGCTGGTTGCGGCGGGCCTCCTTTTCGCGCTTGCCCTGCTCAAAGCGGTACTTGCCGTAGTCCATCACGCGGCAGACGGGGGGCGTGGCGTTGGGGGAGATCTTCACAAGGTCCAGCCCCCGGGCCTCGGCGGCCTTCAGGGCCTCCTCGGCGGACATGATGCCAAGCTGCGTGCCGTCCTCACCGATAAGGCGCACTTGGGCGTCGGTAATTTCCTCATTGATCTGATGGGTCATGTTAGCGATGGTAAAACACCTCCGAAAATGAAAAACACGGACGCCAAACGGCATCCGCGCAGCTTCCCCCCAGGGGTTTTCCGCGATGTTGACCGGCTGCGGCGTCCGAGCCGGTGAGAAACGATGCCGTTTCTGCTTTGTTTTAGCCTGTATACTATACCAAAGGCGAAGGGGTTTGTCAAGAAGAATTTTTCAAATCCCAAAAAAAGAAGCCCCCGAAGGAGCTTCTTTTGAAGGTTAGTCGGTCACATAGGGTAAAAGCGCGATTTGCCGAGCCTGCTTGATGGCGGTGGTGAGCTGGCGCTGATGCATGGCGCAGGTGCCGGTGGCGCGGCGGGGGAGGATCTTGCTGCGCTCGGAGAGATACCGGCGGAGCTTGGCGGTGTCCTTGTAGTCGATATACTGGCACTTATCCACGCAGAACTGGCATACCTTGCGGCGCTTCCGGGCCTGAGCCGGACGCGCGGGGCGGGCTTCCTTTTCGTTGGTCATTGTCTTTACCTCCAATCTTTGAGAGTATGGAAAGAAAAATCAAAATCTGTTTAGAAGGGGAGGTCTCCGTCGTCTTCCGTGAGGTCGGCGAAATCGGAGCCGCCTTGGGCGGCGTAGCTGGAGCCGCCGTAGCTGCCCTGGCTTGCGTAGCCGCCCTGGGAGCCGTAGCTCTGGCCTCCGCCGTAATTGCCGGAGGGAGCGGCGTCATAGGAGCGGTTGTAGCCGCCCTGCTGGCCCTGTCCGTCGCCGTCGCGCTTGGAGTCGCCGAAATACACGTTATCGGCCACCACCTCGGCGCTGCGGCGCTTATTGCCCTCCTTGTCGGTCCAGTCGCGGATCTGAAGGCGGCCTGAGACCACGGCCATACGGCCTTTCGAAAAATACTTGCTGACGAACTCAGCGGTGCTGCGCCAAGCCACGATGTCGATGAAATCGGTCTGGCGTTCGCCGCTCTCGCTGCGCCCGAAATCCCGGTCAACCGCCAGGGTAAAGGACGCCACGGGCGTTCCCGACTGGGTGCGCCTGAGCTCCGGGTCACGGGTCAAACGGCCCATGAGCACGATGTGATTGAGCATCGGTGTCCCTCCTTATTCCGGCTGGACCGTGACAAGGGCGCGCATGACGCCCTCGGTGATGCCGAGGACACGGTAGAGCTCCGCAGGGAACTGGGGAGCGGACTCGAACTTCACCAGGACATAGTACCCCTCGGGCTTGTCGTTGATGAGATACGCCAGCTTCCGCTTGCCCCACTCCTCAACTTCGCCCAGGGTGCCGTTGGCCTCGATGAGAGTCTTGAACTTCTCCACCACGGCGGCGGTCTCCTCCTCATTGAGGTCCGGGTCGATGATGTACAGAAGCTCATACTTTTCCGTAGTTTTTGCCATTTTTTGCACCTCCTTTTGGACTTATGGCCTTCGCGGCGAACGAAGGCAAGGTTGCCTATCATCCGATAAGCCTTTAAATTATACAGCATTTCCCGGGATTGTCAAGGAGTTTTTTCAAAAAACCTTGAATTCTCCGGCCTTCCGGCGTACAATGGTTCAAAAAGTGAGGTGGTACCGTGCGGGAATATAACCGGGAATTTGAGGCGCTGTGCCAGGGGCTGGAGGGGAAACGCCCCCGGCTTTTGCTCCACGCCTGCTGCGCCCCCTGCTCCAGCGCGGTTCTCGAGCGGGTCCGCCCCTACTTTGACGTGACGCTCTACTACTTTGACCCCAACATCCACCCGGAGGAGGAGTATGTAAAGCGGGGCCGGGAGCTTGAAAAGCTCCTGCGCCTCTCCGGGGCGGAGGACGTGAAGCTCCTCTGGGGGGAATATGATCCCCGGACCTTCTTTGACGCCGCGAAGGGCTTGGAGGGCGAGCCCGAGGGCGGCGCGCGGTGCGGGGCGTGCTTCCGGCTGAGGCTCTCCGCCACAGCGGAGCTTGCCAGAAAGGGCGGGTACGACTATTTTTGCTCCACCCTCACCGTGAGCCCCCACAAAAACGCCCCCCTCATCAACGAGATCGGCGAGGCCCTGGCGGGGAAGTACGGCCTCCCCTGGCTGCCCTCGGACTTTAAAAAGCGGGACGGGTACCTTCGATCCATACGCCTATCCCGGGAGTACGGGCTCTACAGGCAGTGCTACTGCGGCTGCGTCTTCTCCGACCCGGGGGCGGCCCAAAAATAAGCTTTCATTCACATTCATTAAAATAATTATTAATTCATATTTGAGATACTTGCCAATTTCCGGGGGATGTGTTAAGATACCTCCGACAGGTTTCCACACCCTGTCCAGGCGCGTCCGACAGCCCGATAGAGGCGGCGCGTCTTCTAAAAACAAAAAATGGAGGCAGCTTAACAATGAAAGAAAAGATCCCAGTCCGCAAACTCACCGTGGCCGCCGTGACGGCGGCGCTCTATGTGGCGCTGAGCTACGCGGCCTACACCTTCAACGCCGCCTTCGGGGCCGTGCAGTTCCGGCTCTCGGAGGCCCTGACGCTCCTGCCGTTCCTCTTCCCGGAGACGGCCTGGGGCCTCTTCGTGGGGTGCATCCTCACGAACCTTCTGAGCATGTACGGCCCGGTGGACATCGTCTTCGGCTCCCTGGCCACGCTTCTGGCGGGGCTCTGGACGGCAAAATGCGGCAATAAATGGACCGCCGCTATCCCGCCGGTGGTGTGCAACGGCCTCATCGTCAGCGCCGTCATCGCCTACGCCGAGGCCGGCGTCACCGGGGCCTTCCTCCCGGCCTGGGGCCTCAATATCCTCACCGTGTCCCTGTCCGAGGCGGTCTTGTGCTTCGTCCCCGGCGTCATTTTGGTGGACGCCCTCCAAAAAAGCGGCGCGGCCAGGCGTCTGGGCGCGGCCAGGGCGTAAAATATAGATAGAATATACGGATATAGATAATCGAGATTTCAAGGAGAGACAGCGCCATGAAAGTCAAAAAAGCCGTTATTCCTGCGGCGGGCTTGGGGACCAGGATGCTCCCCGCCACAAAGACCGTCCCCAAGGAGATGCTGCCCTTAGTGGACAAGCCGGTGCTCCAATATATCATTGAGGAGGCTGTGGACTCCGGCATCGAGGACATCCTCATCGTCACCAACCGGGCGAAGACGGCCATGGACGACTATTTCGACTACTACCCGGAGCTGGAGCACCGCCTGGCGGCCTCCGGCAAAGAGGGGCAGGCCAACGAGATGCGCCGGGTGGCGGATATGGCCAATTTCTTCTACGTCCGCCAGCGGGAGACAAAGGGCCTGGGCCACGCCATCGCCCGCGCCCGCCGCTTCATCGGCGACGAGCCCTTCGCCGTGCTGCTGGGCGACGACATCATGATGAGCAAGGTCCCGGTTCTCCGGCAGCTCATCGACGCCGCCGAGAAGTATAACTGCTCCTGCGTGGGCGGGCAGTACGTCTCCGACGAGGCCATCGGCGCCTACTCCTCCACAAAGCTCGTTCGGCTGGAGGACCGGATCTACGACGTGCTGGACATCAACGAAAAACCCACCCCGGAGGAAAAGCTCTCCAACTTCGCCGTCATGGGCCGGTACGTGCTGACCCCGGACATCTTCGACATCCTGGACGCCACGCCCCCGGGACGCAACGGGGAGATCCAGCTCACCGACGGCCTCGCGGCCCTGTGCCACCGAGAGCGCATGGTGGCCGTGGACTACGACGCCCGCCGCTACGACACCGGCAATCTCCGGGGCTTCCTGGAGGCCACCATCGACTTCGCCCTCCGGGACCCCCAAACCGGCCCGTGGCTTGCCGATCTCATCAAATCCAAAGCCCAAACCCTCTGAAATTATGGGAGGGGGAAAGCTCACCGCCAAAAAAGCACCCCGTCGGGGTGCTTTTTTAATAAGATCACCGCGCGAATACGATATGGAAAGAGAGTGACGGTACATGAAAAATCCCCAGGAATACGCGGCGCTGAAAAACGAGATAAGCCAGTGCCTCCAATTCGAGTTTGTCGCCCAAACGACCATGATCACAGCGGTCATCGCCATTTTTGCCATCGCCTTCCAGCAGCACAGCCCATGGCTCTTTGTCCTGACGTATCTCCCGCTGCTGTATTTTCAGTCCTTCATCAATAAAAAGAGGAACGTGAGGCTCAAGATCGCGGCGTTTATCCGGGTCTTCTATAACGACGCGGACCGCTGGGAGAAGGCGGTAGGAGACGTGGACAAGCAGATCCGCGCCCTATACCCCAGGCAAAAGGGTCTTCTGAGACAGCGTCTCGCGGACAAAACGAACCCCTTCGCCCACCGGTTGGGCTTCCTGTCAAGGCGGTCTTCCTTTCTGTTCGCCACTCTTTCCGCCCTCTGTTCGCTCACCCTATACGCCGCCGAGCGCGGCGCCGGCGGGTTTTCCGGCGGACAGCTGTGGCTGTTCGTCCTCCTCGTCCTCTTCAACGCCCTCCCCGTATACGGCGTCCATCTCCTCAACGCGGAGGTCTCCAACGCGCAGTCCGTCTCCGACAACTATTTCGACCTCTTCATCGCCCTAAGAAATTCCGACAAATCCGGCACCTATATCTGACCCAACACCCCCGCCGGGATCTTCGATTGTTGTAACAATGTATTGACATTGTCTCGACCGCGTAATATAATACTGGTGAAAGGAGCGTGTTCAAAAATGGCGCAAACGACCGTCAGTGTCAGAATGGACGAGGACCTGAAGCGGGATTTTGATTCCGTGTGCGACGAACTGGGGCTGTCCATGACCACCGCCGTCATACTGCTGGCGAAAAAAATGACCCGGGAAAAGCGTCTGCCCTTTGACGTATCCATCGATCCGTTCTACAGCCCGTCCAATATGGAAGCCCTCAGCGCCAGTATCGATGAAATGCGTCGCGGCAAATTCGTCACCAAATCCATGACCGACCTGGACGCCATGGCCGATGAGTAAGATCACATTTACCGAGTCCGCCTTTGAAGAGTACTTGTACTGGCAGACGGCAGATAAAAAGAAGCTCAGAAGGATCAACGAGCTTCTCCGGGATATTGCCCGAAACCCTTACGAGGGCCTTGGCAAGCCGGAGGGGCTGAGGCAAAACCTCAGCGGATACTGGAGCCGCCGGATCGACGAGGTAAATCGCCTGGTTTACCGCGTCACCGGCGATCAAATCGAGATATATCAGTGCAAAGGCCACTACAGCGATTGACCCGTTTTCCCTTCGTCTCCGCTTTGCGCAGTGCCTTAAGCGCTTTTTACCTCAAAGAGTCAAGAAAGCCGAAATCTATCGGAGGGAAGAGATTGGAAGAGGAACCGTCAGGGTTCCTCTTCCATTTCAATCGTCTCCTTCCGCGCACAAAAAAGCAGCCCATTCGGGCTGCTTTTTTTGGCGCGGAAGGAGGGATTTGAACCCTCGCACGCGGTTTAGACGTCTACTCCCTTAGCAGGGGAGCCCCTTCGGCCACTTGGGTACTTCCGCATCTATTCAATTTGCCACCCTCTCCCCCAGCGGCGTCCGGGGTCCGGGCGTCTCTGGCGGAGAGAGTGGGATTCGAACCCACGAGCGGTTGCCCGCCGACGGATTTCAAGGCCGTTCCGTTATGACCACTTCGGTATCTCTCCAAACCGGCCCAAATATCTTATCATATCTTTTTGGCTTTGTCAATCAAATCCTCAAAACATTTCCCCGGTTTTTTGTAGCATATCTTTACTTGACTAATGCGATACCATACCTTATAATAATTAAAATCATTTATTTTGGGGAAGAAGCTCATGGAAAGCACATTTTCAGCCCCCGGCGCGGACGGCGTCTTCATGAAGCTCCGGGACATCTACCGCTCCTGGGGCTACGCCCGCTACCGAATGGGAAAATTTGAGGAATACGACCTCTACGCCAAGAACCGCAGCTTCATCACGGGAAGCTCCATCCTGACCTTCACCGACACCGACGGGCGGCTCATGGCGCTAAAGCCCGACGTGACGTTGTCCGTCATCAAAAACACGTCCCCCGCCGGAAGCCTTCAAAAGCTCTATTACTGCGAGAGCGTCTACCGCGCCGCCGACGCCTTCTCCGGCTTTTCGGAGATCCAACAGGCGGGCCTGGAGTGCCTGGGAAACCTTGACCTCTACAACATGGCGGAGGTGGTGAGCCTGGCGGCCATGAGCCTGGGGGCCATCTCTGGTAGGTTCGTCCTGGATCTGGCGCATTTGGGGCTCATCGGGGGCTTTTTGGAGGACGCAGGCGTCCCGGAGGAGGCCCGGGAGGAGTTCACCCGCCTTGCCGAGGAGAAAAACTCCCACGAGGCCGCCGCCCTCTCGGAAAAGCTGAACCTCCCGGCGGAGACCGCCCGGGTCTTTCAGGAGCTCATCCACCTGCGCGCGCCGCTGGAGGAGGGCGTCCGAAAGCTCTCCGCCCTGCCCCTGGGCCCCTCGGCGGCCTCGGCGCTGTCGGAGCTGGCGCGGCTGGCCATCGCCCTTCGGGGCGTGGAGGGGATCTGGCTGGACCTCTCCCTGCGGGCCGACCCCAGGTACTATAACGGCGTAGTCATGCGGGGCTTCATCCCCGGCGTGCCCACGGCGGTGCTGTCCGGCGGCCGGTACGACGGCCTTGTGCGTAGGCTCGGCCGGGACGCCGGGGCCATGGGCTTTGCTATCTATCTCAATCTCCTGGACCGGCTCCTCCCGGAGGGGCGGGAGTTTGACGCCGATCTTCTCATCCTGGACGACGGCTCGGACCCCTCCGCGCTTTTGAAGAAGGTCCGGGCGCTCACGGCCTCCGGCGTCACCGTCCGGGTGGATTTTGCCGCGCCGGAGGGGATGCGCTTTCGCCGGACGGCCCGGTTTACGGGAGGTGAGCTCCGTGAGTGACATGCTGAACATCGCCCTTCCCAAGGGGCGGCTGGGGGACAAGGTCTACGCCCTTTTTGAAAAGGCCGGCTTTGGCTGCCCGGAGGTGCTGGAGGGCGGGCGCAAGCTCATCTTCGAGTCTCCGGATACCGGCGTGCGGTACTTCTTCGTCAAACCCTCGGACGTGGCCATCTACGTGGAGCGGGGCGCGGCGGACGTGGGCGTGGCCGGAAAGGACATTCTTTTGGAGTACACCCCCGACGTCTACGAGCTTCTCGACCTGGGGCTTGGGAAATGTCGCATGTGCGTGTGCGGGCGGCCCGGCCTCCGGGACGACCAGCGGCGGACCCTGCGGGTGGCCACGAAGTTTTCAAAAATCGCCCGGGACTACTACGCGCGCCTCGGCCGGAGCGTGGACCTCATCCACTTAAACGGCTCCATCGAGCTTGCGCCCCTGTTGGGCCTTTCCGACGTCATCGTGGACATCGTGGAGACCGGCGCGACCCTCCGAGAAAACGGCCTGGAGGTCCAGGGGGAGGTCTGCCCCATTTCCGCGCGGCTCATCGCCAACAAGGTCAGCTACAAATTCAACTACCCCGCCGTGACCGCCCTGGCGGCCCGGGTGCGGGAGATCTGTGAGGATGCCAAATGATAAAGATCATGACGCTGGGCGAGACTCCCGAGGAGGAGATCTTCGCCCGCTCCGAGAAGACCCTGGACGTCTCCGGCCCCGTGGCGGAGATCATCGCCAACGTCCGCGCCCGTGGGGACGCGGCGCTCCGGGAGTACTGCGACCGCTTTGACGGCGGCGCGCCGGAAAACCTGGAGGTGACGGCGGAGGAGACGGACGCCGCCATATCCTCTCTCGACCCGGAGCTCATCCGGATCATGGAGGACGCGGCGGAGAATATCCGGGTCTTTCACAAAAAGCAGCTCCGGGAGGGCTATACCGTCAGCCCCCGTCAGGGCGTGACCCTGGGCGAGCGGGTGCACCCCATCGCCCGGGTGGGTATGTATGTCCCGGGCGGCACCGCGCCGCTCTTCTCCAGCGTCCTCATGGGCGTCATCCCCGCCAAGATCGCGGGCTGCCGTGAGATCGTGGTCACCACCCCCGCCAAGGGCGGCGTTGTGGCGCCGGAGATTTTGGCCGCCGCGAAGATTGCCGGGGCGGACCGGGTCTTCAAGCTGGGCGGCGCCCAGGCCGTGGCGGCCCTGGCCTACGGGACCGAGAGCGTCCCCCGGGTGGACAAGATCGTGGGCCCCGGCAACGCCTTCGTGGCGGAGGCCAAGCGCCAGGTCTTCGGGGCTGTGGCCATCGACATGATCGCGGGGCCCAGCGAGATTTTGATCCTGGCCGACGAGACTGCCGACCCGGAGTTTGTGGCTGCGGACCTTTTGAGCCAGGCCGAGCACGACAAAAACGCCTCCGCCGTGCTGGTGACGGACAGCGAGGCCCTGGCCTACGCCGTTCAAAAAGAGCTGGAGGTCCAGCTCCCCCTCCTGCCCCGGCGGGAGATCGCCCGGGCGTCTGTCGACAACAACGGGAAGATCATCCTCACCGACGACCTTGCGAAGGCCGTGGACACCGCCAACCGCATCGCCCCGGAGCACATGGAAATCTACACCCGGGACCCCATGGCGTACTTAGACCGCATCGTCAACGCCGGGTCCGTCTTTGTGGGCGGGGCCACGCCGGAGCCTGTGGGGGATTACTTCGCCGGGTGCAACCACACCCTCCCCACCGGCGGCACGGCCCGGTTCTCCTCCCCTCTGGGGGTGGACGACTTTATAAAGAAGTCCCAGTACCTCGCCTACACCCCCGCCGCCCTCACGCGGGAGGGGCCGGACATCGCCCGCTTCGCCGCCCGCGAGGGCCTGGACGCCCACGCTCGCAGCGTCACCCGGCGGCTTGAGAGGTGGGGCAAATGAGCGCCTTTCTCTCGCCTCTTTTCAAGACTTTGGAGCCCTACGTCCCCGGGGAGCAGCCCCGG
>CANQZF010000004.1 GCA_947628265.1 uncultured Oscillospiraceae bacterium | reverse complement strand
TCTCTCGCCTCTTTTCAAGACTTTGGAGCCCTACGTCCCCGGGGAACAGCCCCGGGACCGGCGGTACGTGAAGCTCAACACCAACGAGTCCCCCTATCCCCCCTCCCCCGCCGTTCTGGAGGCGGTGGAGCGGGCCGCCGGGGGCCTCAACCTCTACTGTGACCCCACGGCCCTCCGGCTCCGGGAGGCGGCGGCGGAGGTCTTCGGCGTCAGCCCCGATATGGTGCTGCCGGTGAACGGCTCCGACGAGATCTTAAATTTCGCCTTTATGGCTTACGGGCACGCAGGAATTGCCACCCCGGACATCACCTACGGGTTTTATAAGGTCCTGGCGGAGCTCCACCATATCGACCTTCTGGAGATCCCCTTAAAGCCCGATTTCTCCATAGACTGCCGGGACTTCCTGGCCCTCGGCCGCACGGTGGTCATCCCCAACCCCAACGCCCCCACGGGCCTCACGCTCACCTTGGATGAGGTAGAGGAAATCGTGGCCTCCAACCGGGAGAACGTGGTGGTCATCGATGAGGCGTATGTGGATTTCGGCGCCCAGAGCGCCGTTCCCCTCACGAAAAAGTACGGTAATCTCCTGGTCACCAGGACCTTTTCCAAGTCCCACTCCCTGGCCGGGGCGCGGCTGGGCTTCGGCATCGCCGCCCCCGCCCTCATCGCGGACCTCACCGCCCTCAAGGACTCCACAAACCCCTACAACGTCAACGCCATGACCCAGGCGGCCGGTATCGCGGCCTTCGGGGACAACGGCTACTACATGGAAAACTGCCGCGCGGTGGCTGCGGAGCGGGACAAGACCGCCTCCCGGCTCCGGGGCCTGGGCTTTGAGGTGACGCTCTCCCGCTCCAACTTCCTCTTTGCCCGCCACCCCGCCGTCTCCGGGGCGGCGCTCTACGAAAAACTCCGGGAGCGGGGTATCCTGGTCCGGCACTTCTCCGCCGCCCCCATTGCGGACTACAACCGCGTCACCGTGGGCACCGGGGAGCAGATGGACGCCCTTATAAGGGCCGTGGAGGACATTTTGGCCTGAAACACTGGGCCGCCCCAATCTTTGCTGTACGGGCCGCCGCCCAGGTTGGCCCATAACGGGAGGTTATTTTCATGCGCTCATTTGAAATAGCCCGCAAGACCGCCGAGACGAACATCACCCTCAGCCTCGATCTCGACGGCACGGGCAAAAACGACATTTCCACCGGCGTGGGGTTTCTGGACCACATGCTGACGCTCTTCGCCGTCCACGGGCGGTTCGACCTCACCGTGCGGTGCGCCGGCGACACCTACGTGGACGCCCACCACAGTGTGGAGGATATTGGCATCTGCCTGGGTAAGGCCCTGAAGGCCGCCCTTGGGGACCGGGCCGGCATCTGCCGGTACTGCGACGTCACCATCCCCATGGACGAGGCCCTGGTCCTGGCCGCCGTGGACATCTCCGGCCGGGGGTATCTGGGCTTTGAGCTGCCCATCCCCGCCCAGAAGATCGGCGACTTTGACGCGGAGCTGGTGGAGGAGTTCTTCATGGCCCTTGTGCGGGAGGCGGGCATCACGTTGCACATCCGGTATCTGGCGGGCCGCAACTCCCACCACATCGCCGAGGCCGCCTTTAAGGCCGCCGCCCGGGCCCTCCGGGGCGCGGTGCGGGTGGACCCGGCGCTCGCGGGGGCCGTGCCCTCGTCGAAGGGCGTGCTATGACCGGGATCATCGACTACGGCGTGGGGAATTTGTTCTCCCTCCAAAGCTCCTTCGCCGCCATCGGGGAGACGTGCTTCGTCTCCGGCAACGCGGAAAAACTCCGTGCGGCCCAGCGCCTCATCCTCCCCGGGGTGGGAGCCTTCGGCGACGCAGCCGGGAAGCTGCGGGAGTCGGGGCTTTTCGACTTCATTTTGGAGGAGGCCGCCTCCGGAAAGCCGCTTCTCGGCATCTGCCTTGGGATGCAGCTTCTCTTTGACCGGAGCTTCGAGTACGGCGAGCATGAGGGCCTGGGGCTCATCCCCGGCGAGGTCCGGCCCATCGCGGAGGCCATTCCCGAGGGACTCAAGATCCCCCACATCGGCTGGAACGCCCTTACCTACACCCGGCCCTCGGCGCTATTTAAAAATGTCCCGGAGGGCAGCCACGTCTACTTTGTCCACTCCTACCACGCCGCGCTCTGCGATCCCTCCACTACGGCGGTGACGGAGTACGGCGGGACCCTCACCGCCGCCGTGGAGCGGGACAACGTCTTCGGCTGTCAGTTCCACCCGGAGAAGAGCGGACGGGTGGGCCTTGCAATTTTGAGAGCCTTCGCGGCGCTTTAAGAGAGGAACTTATGAAGATTTTTCCCGCAATCGACCTATATGACGGCAAGGCCGTGCGCCTCACCTACGGCGAGTATGAGAAAATGACCGTCTACTCCCACCGCCCCGTGGAGAAGGCCCTGGAGTTTCGCTCCCAGGGCGCGGAATTTCTCCACGTGGTGGACCTGGAAGGCGCCCGGGACGGCGTTGGCAAGAACTTTGGCACCGCCGCCGAGCTTGCCCGGGTCCCCGGCCTTCGCGCGGAGCTGGGCGGCGGCATCCGGGATGAGGATACGGTGAAGCGCGCCCTGGACGCCGGGTTTTTTCGGGTGATCCTCGGCACCTCCGCCATGGAGGACCCGGATTTTCTGGAAAATATGGTGTCCAAATACGGCGAGAAGATCGCCGCGGGCGTGGACATCCGGGACGGCCTCGTGGCGGTGCGGGGGTGGATCGAAACCAGCGCCGTCCGGTGCCTCGATTTCATCTCCCGGCTTGAAAAAAACGGCGTCAAAACCGTCATGTGTACCGACATCTCCAAGGACGGCGCCCTCCAGGGCCCCAACGTGGCGCTCTATAAGACCCTGACGGAGAAATTTGATTTGGACATCGTGGCCTCCGGCGGCGTCTCCACGATCGCGGACATCCGGGCCCTGCGTGAAACCGGGGTTTACGGGGCCATCGTGGGCCGTGCCCTCTACACCGGCGGCGTGGACCTCGCCGAGGCCATCGAGGTGGCGCGATGATCACAAAACGTATCATCCCCTGTCTCGACGTCCGGGACGGCCGGGTGGTGAAGGGCGTCAATTTTGAGGGCATCCGGGACGTCAGCTCCCCGGTGGAGCTGGCAAGATACTACTCCGACTCCGGCGCGGACGAGCTCGTGTTCTACGACATCACCGCCTCCGCCGAGGGCCGCCGCCTCTTCACCGATATTTTGCGCTCTGTGGCGTCGCAAATCTTCATCCCCCTCACCGTGGGGGGCGGCATCAACACCCTGGACGACTTCGACCGGGTGCTCAAATGCGGCGCGGACAAGGTCAGCGTCAACTCCGGGGCCCTCCGGGACCCGACCCTCATCCCCCGGGCCGCCAAGCGCTACGGCGACCAGTGCGTGGTCATATCCGCCGACGTAAAGCGGGTGAACGGCCGCTTCACCGTCTTCGCCCGGGGCGGCCGGGACGACACGGGGCGGGAGGCCGTGGAGTGGCTGCGCCGGTGCGTGGGCGAGGGCGCCGGCGAGGTGGTCCTCAACTCCATCGACACCGACGGCGTCCGGGGCGGGTTCGATTTGGAGATGCTCGCCGCCGTGTGCGACGCCGTCTCCGTGCCCGTCATCGCCTCCGGCGGCGCCGGGCAGGTGCAGGATTTCGTCACGCTCTTTAAGGCCCTCCCCAAGGTGGACGCGGGCCTTGCCGCCTCCATCCTCCACTTCGGTGAGGTCGCGGTGGCGGACATCAAAAAAGCCCTCCGGGACGAGGGCGTCAACGTGCGTTTGTGAGGTGCGAATATGGTAACAATCGACGAGCTCAAATTTGACGACCGGGGCCTCATCCCCGCCATTGTGGTGGACGCGGAGAGCAAAAAGGTCCTGACCCTGGCCTACATGAACCGGGAGAGCCTGGGGATCTCTCTTAAGCGCGGCCTCACCTGCTTCTGGAGCCGCTCCCGTGGGGAGCTGTGGCTCAAGGGCGAGACCAGCGGCAACTACCAGCACATCGTCTCCATCACCGCCGACTGCGACAGGGACGCCTTAGTCGTGGAGGTCAAAAAGGACGGCCCGGCCTGCCATCTGGGGACGGACAGCTGCTTCACCGCGCCCCTCTACGTCTCCGACGCCCCCGCGCCCTTCAGCTACGAGGGGCTCATGGAGCTTTTGAAGGGCCGCCGGGACGAGCCCAAAGAGGGCAGCTACACCACGTACCTCTTCCAAAAGGGCCGGGACAAAATTTTGAAGAAGGTGGGCGAGGAGTCCACTGAGGTCATCATCGCCGCGAAAGCGGACGACAAGCGGGAGACGATCTACGAGCTTGCGGACCTTGCCTACCACGCCATGGTCCTCATGACCGAGATGGGCATCACCTTAGAGGACCTCAAAGCGGAGCTGGCCTCCCGGCATGTCATCGACAAAAAGGTCAAGCAGGAGAAAATGGTATAAAAAATCGATGGGCGGGTTTGGAACCCGCCCCTACGAGAAATTTGAAAGTTTTTCCAAATATGCGCGGCATTTCCTGAATATGCCGTAGGGGCGGGTTCTAAACCCGCCCGTTTTTTATGAATTTTCCGCTTCTCCCCCGGCCAATTCCGGCTTCTTCTTTTCCTCCAGCTCCGGCAAAGCCTCCCGGAGCTTGACGGGCTCCTCCCGGACGAAGCGGTTGATGTACGCCCCCACCAGGAGGATGAAAAGGCAGTAGTACATCCACAAAAGCGCCACGATCACCGTCCCCAAGATCCCGTACACGCCGTACCTGTCGGAGTAGGAGACGTACATGGAGAACGCCCAGGAGAAAATGAGCCACGCCACCGTGGCGAACATCGCCCCCGGCCATTGCCGCGTGAGCTTGCGCTTCCCCGCCGGCATCCACTTGTAGAAAAAGAGGAACACGGTGAAGAGGAACAGCATCATCACCGGGTAGCGCAGGACCTTCACGGTCCCCAAAAGCACCGCCTCGGCCCAGGAGCTGTCCAGGTGCCGGCTTATGAGGTCCAAGATCTTCCCGCCATAGACGATGCCGCACAGCGTCAGCAGCACCGCCGCCAGGGCGATGACCATGAAAAAGCACGCCCGCAGCCGGAAAAGGATGAAATTGTCCTTGCGCTTTAAGTCGTAGGCCGCGTCCATCCCCCGCATCAGCGACAGCGTGGACAGGGACGCCGACCACACCGACGCCACGGCGGTGATGGACATGGTGGCGGTGGAGGAGTCGTAAATGCTGACGATGATGCCGCTCAGCACCGAATAGAGCTCCTCCGGGACGAACCGCTGCAAAAACTCCAAAAGCATCTCCTCCGTCAGGGGCGTCAGGGGCAGGATGGAGCAGAGAAGGCCCAAAATCGGAATGAGGGACAAAAAGAGGTAGAACGCGGCGGCGGCGGCGAAGGTCCATATTTTTCTGGCGCCGATGCCGTCCAGGAAGTCAACGACCACGGTAACGGCGCGTCTAAGTTTTTTCATTTGTCAACATCCTCTCGGAGCTTCGCTAAAGGTCACCCGCAAAACGCGGCCACAGCCGCAGCGTACATGGCCCCGGCCAGCATCAGCTCCCGGACCTCCACCCGCTCGTCGGGCTCGTGCATGTGTACGTCGCTGCCCGGGAACTCCGCCCCGAAGGCGACGCCGCCCTCGATCTCGTGTACGTACGTGCCGCCGCCCATGGAAAAGGCCTTTCCTGGCGTGCCGGTGTACTTTTCATAAATTTCCAGGAGTCCCCGGACAAAATCCGACTCCGCCGGGGTGTGGTGGGGCTTGGAGATGCCGCCGATCTCCACCCGGACCTCCGGGCCCAGCGCCCGGGCGAAGTCCGCCGCGATCTTCTCCCCGTCCCCGCAGACCGGGATACGGCAGTCCACCACGGCGGAAAGCCCGCCGTCGTCCACCCGCATCACGCCCAAATTGACCGTCAGCGCCCCGGAGAGCGCGTCGGCGCAGTCCGCGCCCACGGCCTTTCCGCCGAAGTCCCCGTGGGGGAACGCCCGCTTCAGGGCCCGGAACGGTTCAAACCCCGGCCCCTCCAGCGCCGCGAGCTCCCCGATCATCCGGGTCACGGCGTTGTCGCCCTCCTCAGGGAGGCTGGCGTGGGCGGCGCGGCCCACGGTCCTGAGCTCCGTTCCGTCGGAGAGCACCGCCTCGCAGACGGCGGGGACGGCGTTGGGCACGGACCCGCCGTGAAGCTCGGAAACGTAAAGCCCCGCCCCGTCGTACCGGGGGGCGGTCAGCGTCATGGTCATGCGCCCCTTCTCCGTGTTGGCCACGGGGAAGGACCCGTCGGGGGTGAACACCTTCCCGGGCACGGGGTAATGCTCCAAATACCACTCCAGATCCCCGGACCCGCACTCCTCGTCGGACCCCAGCAGCAGCTGCACCTTTCTCTTCAAAAGCCCCAGCTTTTGCGCGCACAAAATGGCCCACAGCGACACCATGGCCGGCCCCTTGTCGTCGATGACCCCGCGCCCGTAGAGCTTCCCGTCCAGAAGCCGCATGGAAAACGGCTCCGTCACCGTCCACTCCCCCGCCGGGGGCACCACGTCCAGGTGCGCCAGGATCGCGAGCTGGGCCTCGCCCTCCCCGGCCTCGATGACCAGCACCCGGTCCCCGCGAATTTCGCCGCTTAAGCCGTGGGACCGGGCGATCTCCAGCGCCACGTCCAGGGCCCGCCTGGGCCCCACGCCGAAGGGCGCCCCCGGCGCGGCCTCGCCCCGGGCGCTGTCCACAGCCACGATCCGGGCGATGTCCGCCAAAATCGCGTCCTCGTTGTCACGGAAAAATTTCTGAATGTCGTCCATAAGCCCCTCCGAGGATAAAATTTAAAGTTTTTTTAAGATTTTCACTCTGCAAATATTATACCATGTTCCCCTCCCACGTCAAGCCTTTGGAAAAATCTGTACAATACTCGCGCAATACACAGAGAAATTTAAAAGCCGCATTTTTCAGCATGGAAACCCGGCATTTTTGAGCTTTTTGTAAAAATCACAAAACTTTTCCCCTCAAAACCGTCTCCTCCCGTTTTTTCTAAGGAGGAAACACTACATGAAGACTCTGAAGAAGACCCTGTGCTTGGTCTTGGCAGTAGTTCTTGCCTTGGGTGTCATGGTCCTTCCCGCGTACGCGGACAAGGAAACCTATGACAACTTCGAGGACAAGGATACTATCAGCGCCAAGTACGCCGAAGCGGTTGGTGCCCTTACCGGTTTGGGCGTGATCAACGGTAGGGACGACAACGTTGAGCCCCAGGCTTACATCAACCGTGCCGAGGCCGTGACCATGGTCGTCCGCGCCGTCCTTGGCAAGGCCGCCGCGACCCTGGCGAAGGCCGACACCAAGTTCGCCGACGTCACCAAGTCCCACTACGCCTCCCAGTACGTCCAGTACGCCGTGGAGAACGGCATCGTCGCCGGTAAGAGCGAGACCGAGTTCAAGCCCGACGATCTGGTCACCGGCTACGAGCTGGCCCGTATGGCCCTGGTCGCCGCCGACATCAAGACCGACTTCACCTCCGCCGCGTGGCAGAACCAGACCGGTACCGCCGCCTCCAAGGCCGGGTTGCTTGAAAGCCTTGGACACATCACCGACCTGAACAAGGCCCTCACCCGTGAGGAGTCCGCTCAGCTGATTTGGAACACCGTCACCTATCTTCCCGAAGAAGCGAAACTCAAAGTCGAGGGGACCCAGGAGAATGACAACGACGAGACTAAAGTCGACTACACCGTCACCTATCCCGAAGAGACCATCGGCGGCAAGGTTTACAGCCTTAAGGCTGATTACAACTACGACAAAGACGGCGTGTATCATGCGAAAGACTTTGCGGATTTCTATGGCAGTCCCTCCGTCAAGTGGTACAACGAAGATACCGGTGAGTCCTATTATGAGGGCGCTGTCAGCGCCATCACCGACTTCTATGTCGATCATGACAAGCTGACCGTCGGAGATATTAAGGCCGCCCTCGGCAAGAAATCTACTGACAATCTCAACGCGTATGTCTATGTTGACGGCGCCAAGACCAAAACGAAGGAGCTTAAAGACAACGCAAATACAGAAAATGTAGTCAACGTCGCTATGGCTGATTATGATCGTGGCGCTCATGTGGTAATCTACAAGGGACTCTGGGGCCGGGGCCAAACCGATTACCTGATCTACGTTGGCTATACCTATGTCAGCTACAACCAGACTAGCACTGGCACGGACGAACATATAGTGACCAAAACCACCACCGGCGGCCGTGTTACTCCTGGCGGCAATGGGGAGCTTCCCCTCGGAACTCCGATGGGCGCTAAGTCTATCGCGATCTTTAACATCGCAGATTACAGCAATTGGAAGCCCTTCAACGTGAAGGTCCATGCCCCTGCTCTGACTGCCGCTAAGATCGTCAGCAGAAACAACGACAAGAGAGATCCGTATTTCCGCTTTGACAGCATCACCAGCAAGCCTGTCTATGTCTCTGCCAAGGCCATCTATGTGGACAAGAAGGGCGATGTTTATCCGCTGTACTTCTTGAAATCTGACGCCGGTACCACTGGAAAGTACATCGACAACAGCTCCTCGACGGTTTACGACGTCTGGTTTGACAACGCCGGCAACGTGATCGCCCTTGTTGAGACCACTCCCGACCCCGCAGCGAAGACCTACACCGACTTCGGCTATGTCCTCGAGTTCTCCAGCACCAAGGCCACCGAACACAGAGACGACATGGAGGAGATCGATGGGACTGAAACCGACGCTACGGCTCAGGTCGTCATGGTCAACCTCAAGAGCGGCGCCGTTGGCATCTACAAGCTGGATGTCCAGTACGATGTCTATGCCGATGCCTGGAAGGCTCTGGGTATTGATAACAACCTTTATACCGGCAAGGCTAACCTCACCATTACAACCACTGTCACTGGCGTGATTGAAGAAACCTACGGTCAGGAAGTCCTCCACGGCTTCGTTGCTTACAAGCAGCTGCCCTCCGGTAATTACGGCATGACTAAGGTTGAGGATCTGGAGACCGTCGGCAGCACCGATCAGGGCTTCTATGTTGCTAATACCTTCACTTCCAATGGACCTCAGATCACTGTTGAGGGCGTAGATGTGCCTGATAAGCTCCTGAACGCTGACGCCGACACTGAGATTCGTCTGCTCAATGGTCACACCCACACTGCGGATGGCTCCAGAGTTTCCAGCTATGCTGTCGAAATGTTCAATGGTTATGCCGCGCTTAAAAACATCCGGGTGATCAACTGGGATGAGTGCGTTAGCGGTGAGCATATTGGTAAATGGGCCCTCTTCTGCTACAATACGAAGACCAATATGATCGAGAACGCTTACGTCTTCGGCGGCTACACGAGTTCGGCTGTTCTTGATGAAAATGACTACTATGTCTTCCTCTATCGTGGTGAATCCAATATTGTTAATGGCACCGACTTCTACTTCCTCCATGATGGAGCTGTTGAGTCCATTCCTGCAAAGCAGGTATATGTCAATGACATGGAACTCAATGAGGACAATTACGATGACCTCCTTGCTGGCCCCACTGTCTGCTTCGTCGAACCGGAAGATGACGGCACTCTGAGCATCTATACGCCTGCGGATGAGGAATACGCTGGCTGTGTTGATGACACCAATGCCGTAAAACGCATAGTCAGGGCCTTCACCACGAAGCCTGATGGCAAGTACTTCGGCTACGTTGACGTTTTCACCAATTCCGACAAGACCACCAGTAAGCTTACCTATCTGACTGATCGTGTTATGATCGTCGATTGGACCAAGACCGAGAAGGACGGCGTGAAACTTGACCTCTCGAAGATCAAGGTCTCCGACCTCCTGGTGAATGATGTCGCCGAGGGTGACGAGGTGATAGTCTACAACGCCTACTATAAGATTCCGGGTGGTTACGGTGACGTATCTACCGGTGATCAGCGCGTCTCCCTCATCATCATCACCAAGCATGCCTAATCCCTAACCTAAGCACCCTCCGCCCCCCGCGCGTTTGCGCGGGGGGCGGTTTTTTAATAGGTTATTTTATCCACCTCCCGGATGAGCTCGGGGAGGTCCTTGTGGGTGTAGCGGTCGGTGACGTCGCGCTGGCTGTGGCCGACGATGAATTTCACCGCGCCCGGGCGGACGCCGGCGGTGTCCAGGGCGGATACAAAGGTGTGGCGGGTGTCGTGGGGCGTGTGCCGGAGCCCCAATGCCGCCATGACCTTGTCGAACCAGCCGTACTTATACTGCCCGTAGGTCATCTGCCCGCCGGATGGCCCCTCAATGAAAAATTCCCGCTTCCCCCGGGCCAGAAGGTCCTCCACCACCGGCACGATCTCCCGGTGCAGCGGCACCCGCCTACGCGCCGCCTTGGTCTTCGTGCCCCGAAGGTCGATGGACCGCCCCGGGACGTCAATGTCCTCCCGCCGCAGCGCCAATAGCTCCCCCACCCGCAGCCCGGTGTAGAGCAGCACCAGCACGGAGTCGAGAAGCCCCAGCCCCCTATACGCCGCCGTCTCCCCGGGCACCGGCCCGCCCGAGGCCCGCAGCGCCCAGAGCCGCCGGATCTCCTCCCGGCGGAAGGTCACCCGGGGCGAGTCCCGTTCCGGGGCGGTGAGCTCCACATACCCCGACCAGTCCCGGTCCACGATGTCCCGGCTCATGGCGTACTTGTAGAGCAGGTGCATGAGGGACCGGACCTTGGACTGGTACCCCCGGGACTTGCCCTCCATGGCGTTGATGACCTCCTGGAGCTGGGCGGCCCGCAGGTCCCGCATGGGCCGGTCCCAGAGGCTCCGGCAAAAGCCCATGGCGCAGAGCGTGAGCCGCCGCGTCCCTGGGTACTTCTCAAAATACGTCTCGCTCCACCTGTCGAAGACCTCCCGGAAGGTGACCTGCCGGGAGACGGCGCTGTAGGGGTCGGCGTTGTACTCCGCCAGGGCCCGGATGGCCTCCACCTGGGTGGCGAAATACCCCAGGGTCAGGTAGCGCTGGATCCGGTGGCCGTCCTCGGCCAGCACCCACTCCGACGTCACCCGCGCCCGGTAGGGCCGCCGCCTGCGCCCGGGGAGCCTGGACACCCCGCCGTAACCGTTTGGATTTCTCATAAAATTACCTCCTTTAAGCTGGTAAAGAGGATTATGAGAACTTCTACCCGTTTTTTCAACCCTCCGCCCCCCGCAAGACACAAATAAGACGCAAAAATCCCACAAAAACCGCCCCCCGCGCATACGCGCGGGGGGCGGAAGGGTGCTTAGGGTAGGGATTACTCAGCGGGGTTATGTGCGGTGATAACGATCAGGGAGATTTCCTTGTACTCGTCAGTGGCGTAGTAGACCGTGACGGTATCGCCGACATGGACAGTGTCAACAGAAGCGTCGGCAGGATCATCCTCTTCAACAAGCGTCTTATCGAAGACCCAGCAACCCTTAGTAAGGTAGCGCATAGCATTTTCCTTACCATCGTCAGTGTTGATGAATCCGTAGTAGGTGCCGTCAGAAGTGTTGCTGAAGCCATCGCAAGTCAACGTATCAACATGCTGTGCATCCGCAGTAGGTGTGACGTCAATCAGCTCGCTGCCCTTGTATTCAACGTGGCAGACCGTGCCGGCATCCAGCGCATTGTCGAACTGGAGTTCCATCTCTGCAACCGCATAATCATCGGCGTGAAGCTTAACAACCTCACCATCGTGGAGGAAGGTGAACATTGTACCGCCGTCCAGATAGGAGTCGTCGCGCTCGACGAGGACCCAGTAGTCATAGGTCTTGACGGGGTTCTTGAGCGTCTGATCACCGAAGACATAAGCCTGAGTGATCATCTTGGTCTTCGAGTCATAGCAGAACAGGGCATCAACACCAACGATCTCAGCCTCATGCTTAGCGTTGTCGCACTTTTCAGTCGGGCTGGCGAAGACCTCGATGTTATCAAGGCTGGCATAGCCCGTGAGAGCGGTAACAGGATAATTATTAACTCTGGAACCGTCGGACAGGGTAGTATGTCCCTTGTGGCTCAGAACACGAACCTCAGTGTTGGCATCCGCATAGAGAATGTCGCTGCCAACATCGACACGGCCCGGATAAGTCCTGCTGGTTGTGAAGGTGCTGTAGACATCGAAGTCGTAGTCGGTGCTGCCGATGCTATCGAGCTTGTCAACAGCAGTGATGCCGTAATTGCCGGTGGCCAGCTGCTTGTAAGCAACAAAGCCGTGGAGAACTGTCTGACCATAGGTGTTCTCAGTCACGCCAGTGACGGTGGTAGTAATAGCAAAGTTAACCTTGCCATTAATACCCATAGCATCCCAGGTCTTGGTGGTCTTATTGTACTGAACATCCAGCTTGTAAATGCCAACTTTGCCGCTCTTGAGGTTGACCATGACGACCTCAGCCGTAGCCGGAGTATCAGTCCCGCTTACGGTCTCCATGTCGTCGAAGTGACCGGTGGCCTTGGTGCTGGAGAACTCAAGGACATAGCCGAAGTCGGTGTACTTGATGAGATCAGCAGGATTGGCAGGATTGGCCTCAACAAGCGCCAGAACGTTGCCGTCGTTGTCATACCAGACATCGAAGTACTGGTCGCCGCTGACATCGATATAGGGCTTGAACGTAAGAGGCGCAACGACGCCGTCTTCGTCCACATAGATGGCCATAGCGGAAGCATAGACCTTCTTGGCGGGATTGTTGCTGAGGTAGAAATAAGGATCGTTGGAGTTGTTGCTCTTGCGGACGATATTCACGTTGGCAGCAGCCTCGTGGACCTTCACGTTAGTAGTAGTCCAGTGAGGATACCGGGTAATTCCGAACGTAGCGATCGTGCCGGCGTCCATCTTGCCCAGAGGCAGGGTCGTCGGATTACCAGGACTAGTGCAGCTGTTTGCGCTTGTGGCATAGGCATTATCAGTCTTTTTGCCATTGTAAGCCGCATAGGTGTAGCTGATATAAATCAGGTAATCGACCCCGCCCCAGTAACCCTTGAAGATGACTACATGAGCGCCGCGGTCCGCCACTTTAGTGGTGCCGTTGTCCGTGAGGTCAACCTTATTATCGACATCGAGATCGGTATCGGGAGTCTCGTTAATAACTTTGTATTCATTAGATTTTTCGGAATAACCATCCACATAGACACGTGCTTTGAGAAGATCAGTGGTTTTCTTGCCGAGCTCGGTCTTAATATTACCGACGGTCAGGCTGTCACTCTTAACATAGAAATCGGTGATGGCGCTGACGGCACCTTCATAATAGACCTCGTTTGTATCTTTGTTGAAATGCCTAACAGAGGGATTGCCATACTCGTTCACGTATACAGCACCAGATTTCCAGCTGTACCGAGACTCAAGCTTGTAGACCTTGCCGCCGATGGACTCTTCGGGATAGGTGACGGTGTAGTCAACGTCAGTGGCGGTGCCGCCGGTGCTCTTGGTTCCCGTAACCTTGAGGGTCGCTCCTTCGGGAACATAGGTGACAGCTTTCCAAATCAGCTGAGCGGACTCCTCACGGGTGAGGGCATCGTTGAGATTGGTGATGTGCTCAAGGCCCTCCAGCAGCTCAGCCTTAGAGGCGGCGACGCCGGTCTGGTTCTGCCACGCGGCGGAGGTGAAGTCGGTCTTGATGTCGGCGGCGACCAGGGCCATACGGGCCAGCTCGTAGCCGGTGACCAGATCGTCGGGCTTGAACTCGGTCTCGCTCTTACCGGCGACGATGCCGTTCTCCACGGCGTACTGGACGTACTGGGAGGCGTAGTGGGACTTGGTGACGTCGGCGAACTTGGTGTCGGCCTTCGCCAGGGTCGCGGCGGCCTTGCCAAGGACGGCGCGGACGACCATGGTCACGGCCTCGGCACGGTTGATGTAAGCCTGGGGCTCAACGTTGTCGTCCCTACCGTTGATCACGCCCAAACCGGTAAGGGCACCAACCGCTTCGGCGTACTTGGCGCTGATAGTATCCTTGTCCTCGAAGTTGTCATAGGTTTCCTTGTCCGCGTACGCGGGAAGGACCATGACACCCAAGGCAAGAACTACTGCCAAGACCAAGCACAGGGTCTTCTTCAGAGTCTTCATGTAGTGTTTCCTCCTTAAAAAAATTTTTTAATTTCGCCCGTTACATGAACCGGACAGTTTATTATGTAAACGCCGGACTAACCGACATAAACACCATTATGACTTTCGGCGTCCCCGATTTGTTCCCCATCTTTCGGAAATTTTCTTAAATCCCCCAAAGGAGGAGTACGGCGGAGATCAGCGGGTGGGCGGTCCCGGGGACCCCCGCCGTACACTTACATAATGAAGACTCTCCCCGCTCCGCGTGCTTTTTCGGAGCGGATCTGTCCGACCCTGTAAGCTGGGACGCCATCCGTTTTGGAGCTCTCACCCCGCGTTGCGCGCTTTGTGGGAGGTCTTCCACGGATTTGAAATTATTCTAGCACATCCTTCGCCCATTGTCAACATTTTATAGAAAATTAGTTACAAAAAAGTTACAGGGCCCTGAGAGCCCGAAACGCTTAGGGCCGCAAGGGTTTTGAGGTTTTGCGCCAGACTGGGCCAAAAAATTTTTTTGATTTTGTAACAAAAATTATCAAAAAAATTTCAAACCCGTCGAAAATGCCGGGCCGCCGGGAGCGGCGGCCCATGAGGGGAGGATTTTTATTTCAGCAGCTGGATGCCGCCGATGAGGGGGACGGCCTTCTCGGTGCCCTGGATGGCGCTGACGAGGCCGATGACCCAGCAGACGAAGAGGAAGATGCTGGCCACGGTGGTGACGATCCATCCCACCACGGGGATGATGGCCACGACGCCGGAGATGAGGCTCGCCAGCCACAGCACCAGGGCCTGGTTGAGGTGGAACTTGGACTCCTCCCGGTCGCCGGCGACAAAGGCGATGATGAGCCCGAAGATGGTGATGTACGCCAGAATATCCGTGGTTTTCTTGGTCATTGCGTTTCTCTCCTTTACATTATATATATAGTATATTATCGTATCACCGCGCCCAGCTTTTCGTGGAGGGCCGCGAGGATAGCCTTTACCGTCTCATCGGCGTGGTCGTCGGTGAGGGTGCCGTCGTCGGCGCGCAGGGTCAGGGAGTAGGCGGTGGAGCGCTTGCCCTCCGGGACGCCGGGGCCCTCGTAGATGTCGAAAAGGGCCACGCCCCGCAGGTATTTGCCGCCGTTTTCCCGGATGCAGCGCTCGATCTGCCCCACGGTGACGGATTTGTCCGCCACGATGGCCAAATCCCGGGCGACGCTGGGGTAGCGCGGCAGGGGCCGGTACTCCGGGTCGGGGCCACGGGAGGCGAGGAGCGCCGAGAAGTCAAGCTCGGCGGCGTAGACGGCGTCGAGGCCGTAGTTTTTGGCGCACAGAGGGTGGATCTGGCCCACCACGCCGAGGACGGCGTCGCCGTTCGTGACTTTCGCGCAGCGGCCGGGGTGGTAGGAGGGGTTATCGGCGCAGGGGACGAACTCCACGTCCCGGGCGCGGATGCCCCGGAGGATCGTCTCCACCGCGCCCTTCATGGCGTAGAAGTCCATGTCGTCGCCGTAAGCGCCCAGGGTCAGGACCCGGCGCTCGTCGGCAAGGCCGTCCTCCCCGCCGGGGAGGTAGACGCGGCCCAGCTCGTAGAGCTTCACGTTCTTGTTGCGGAAGTTGTTGTTCCGGGCCAGGATGTCCAAAATCGACGGGAGGGAGGTGGTACGCATGATGGAGGTGTCCTCCCCCAGGGGGTTCAAAATCTTGAAGGACTGGCGGCGGGGGTCCTCCGGGGCCCAGAGGATCTTGTCGTAGGCCGAGGGGGAGATGAAGGAGTAGGTGATGATCTCGTCATAGCCGCACTCCCGGGCGAGAGCGCCCAGCTTATTTTCCAGCTTCTGGGCGTCGTTGTAGCCGCCCTCGGTGGTCTGGCCGCGCATGAGGGTCACGGGGATGTTGTTGTAGCCGTAAAAACGGGCCACCTCCTCGGCCAGGTCCGCCATCCGGCGCACGTCGCCCCGGAAGCTGGGGACGGTGACGGTCCGGCCGTCCACCTGAAAATCCAGCTTGCGCAGGATGCGGACCATTTCGGACTCCGGCACGTCGGTGCCCAGGAGGGCGTTGATCTTCTCCGGCTCCAGGGTCATTTTATAGGGCTCCGGCATACGGTTCTGGACGTCGATGACGCCGTCCAGAACCTCCCCGGCCCTCAAAAGCTCCACCAGCTCACAGGCCCGGTTCACGGCGGGGAGGGTGTTCATGACATCGAGGCCCTTTTCGAACTTGGCGCTGGCCTCGGTGCGCATACCGAGGGCGAGAGCGCCCTTGCGGATGCAGGTGCCGTCGAAGTTGGCCGACTCGAAGACCACGTCGGCGGTATCGGCGACGATCTCGGAATTGAGGCCGCCCATGATGCCGGCGAGGCCCACGGCCCGGGTGTCGTCGGCGATGACCAGGTGGTTGGCGTTCAGGGTGTGGACCTGGCCGTCGAGAGTGGTGAGCTCCTCGCCCTCCGAGGCGCGGCGGACCACGATCTTCCCGCCCTGGACGTAGCGGTAGTCGAAGGCGTGCATGGGCTGGCCGTACTCCAGCATCACGTAGTTTGTGATGTCCACGATGTTGTTGATGGGCCGGACGCCCATGGAGCGAAGGCGCTCCCGCATCCACTTGGGGGACGGGGCGATCTTCACATTGCGCACCATCCGGGCGGTGTACCGGGGGCAGAGGTCGGGGTCCCGGGTCTCCACGGAGAGTAAATCGGTGAGGACGCCGGGGCCGCCGCCCCGGACGGCGGGCTCGTGGAGCGTCAAAGGTTTGTCAAACGTCGCCGCCACCTCCCGGGCAAGGCCGATGACGGAGAGGCAGTCCGGGCGGTTGGGGGTGATCTCGAACTCCACAACGGAGTCGTCGGCGTTGATGACGGGTTTGATGTCGTCGCCGGGGGCGCAGGGCTCCCGGAGGACGAAGATGCCGTCCTCGATGCAGTGGGGGAACTCCCGCTGCTCGGCGCGGAGGTCGGAAAGGGTGCAGACGGTGTTCGTTTTCGTGTTGTGGGCCACCATGTCCCCGGCGTGGACGTTCTGGCAGGGGGTGACCGCCGTGGCGGCGGGCTCCAGCGTCAGGGTGAAGGTGCCGTCGGGGTTGGGAGCGCAGTCGGTGACTCTGGCGGCCACCACGGGGCCGTAAATTTTGGCCCCCGGCGCGATGTCCGCCGGGATGGAGGGCTTTTCCGGGTCGATGGGGTGGTAGTCATTTAAAAGGGCGGCGGCGGTGATGACGGCGTAGGGGAAATCCCGCTCATCGAGGCCCAATTCCCGGAGTGAGCAGAGCATACCGTTGGACTTGACGCCCCGCAGGTTGCCCTTTTCGATCTTCTTCCCGCCGGGGAGGGTGGAGCGATGGAGCGCCACGGGCACCAGGTCCCCCACGTGGACGTTCCAGGCCCCGGTGACGATTTGTACCGGCTCGTCCCGGCCCACGTCCAGCCCGCAGACCCACATGTGGTCGGAGTTGGGGTGCTTGTCCATGGAGACGATCCGCCCCACGACGACGTTGGAAATTTCCGCGCCCAGGTCCTCGGTGGTCTCCACCTTGGAGCCGGAGAGGGTCATGGCCTCGGCGAATTCCCGGTCCGGGGCGTCTATCTTTACAAACTCATTCAGCCATTTTCTCGATAAATTCATGGTCGCGCCTCCTTAAAACTGTTCCAAAAAGCGCACGTCATTTTCAAAGATGAGGCGCAGATCGTCGATCTTGAACCGGCGCATGGCGGTGCGCTCCAGCCCGAAGCCGAAGGCCCAGCCGGACCAGACGTTGGGGTCGATGCCGGCCATCTCCAGGACCCGGGGGTGGATCATCCCCGCGCCGAGAAGCTCGATCCAGCCCTCGCCCTTGCAGGTGGGGCAGCCCACGCCGCCGCACTTGTGGCACTGGACGTCCATCTCGCAGCTGGGCTCCGTGAAGGGGAAGTGGTGGGGGCGGAAGCGGGTCTTGGTGCCCTTGCCGTAGAGCTGCTCCACCACGGTATTTAATGTGCCCTTGAGGTCCGCCATGGTGACGCCCTTGTCGATGACCATGCCCTCCACCTGGTGGAACATGGGGGAGTGGGTGGCGTCCACCTCGTCCTTGCGGTAGACCCGGCCCGGGGCCACCATGCGGATGGGCAGGGGCAGGCTGTCCATGGCCCGGACCTGCATGGGGGAGGTCTGGCTGCGGAGCATCACCCGCTCGTCCTTGTCAAAGTAGAAGGTGTCGGACCAGTCGCGGCTGGGGTGTCCGGGCTCGGCGTTGAGACGGTCGAAGTTGAGCTCGCCCAGCTCGATCTCCGGGCCGTCCACCACCATGAAGCCCATGCCGATGAAGATCTCCTTCATCTCATCCAGCGCCACATACATGGGGTGCCGGTGGCCGATGTCCACGGTCTTGCCGGGGACGGTGACGTCCACGGCCTCGGCGCGAAGGCGAAGCTCCATGGCCTTCTCCTCCACCTCGCGCTTGGCCTCGGCGAGCTTCGCCTCGATGTCGGCGCGGACCTCGTTGGCCAGCTGCCCCATCTTCGGCCGCTCCTCGGCGGGCAGACCGCCCATCTGCTTCAAGACGGCGGTGAGCTCCCCCTTCTTGCCGAGGTACCGGACGCGCAGCTCCTCCAGCTCCCCGCTGTCCCGGACAGCGGCAAGCCTCGCTAAGGCGTCCTCACGGATCTTTGCTAACTGTTCTCTCATGGTATCACTCCATAAATATAATGTATAATAGACAATAAACAGCTCCCCCATCCCCATGGGACGGAGGAGCCTTCCGCGGTACCACCCAAATTCGCGCAAACGCGCGCACTCTCACCCTTAACGCGGGCACACGCCGGGGATTGGCCGGAGCTCCGAGGCGAACCAAGCGGCCCTCGTCCGGGGGCTTTCAGCCTGGACCCCCTCTCTGTCGGGACAAAATCGCCGCTATTTTCCTCTTCAACGCCGTAACGGGACTATTTTAGCACACAGGCGCGGGGTTTTCAAGAATTATTTCCCGGGACGGGAAAAAAGGTTTGAAAAAAGGTTGCCGATGCCCTCCGGGGGTTTTAAAAGGGTTGCCGCCCTTTGGGCGGCGGGATCTACTTTCCACTCTTTGATGCCCGCTCCCCCTCTCTCCGTAGGGGCCGCCGCCCTCGGCGGCCCGTCCCCCCGTTTTCCGCCGCACCCTCAACCACCGCCGTACGGACCGCCACCCAAATTGCCCCTCCCTCCGGGAGGGGGTAGGGGGTGGGAGTTTAATAAGCGGCCCGCAGGGCCGCAACCTTTTTAGCCTTCCCCGCAGGGCGGGGAAGGTGGCGCCGCAGCGCCAGATGAGGTGAGAAGGTGCGTTCATCTGAGCGCTCAAAATCCTCCACCTTCTCACCTCACCCCTGCCCCTCCCCGCCCTGCGGGGAGGGCTTTTATAAGGAGCGGCCCCGCCGCGATCTCATTTACCCCTCCCTCCGGGAGGGGTGCCCGAGCGAAGCGATGGGCAGGGTGGGTCCGTATATCCATCCACATCCCCACCCCCTGCCCCCTCCCAAGGGGAGGGGCACTAAACCCTCGCACGCTCATAAAAGGGGTGGGGTTCTATCCATGTACCCACCCCAGAACAACCCCGCATCCGTTCACCCCACCGTCACCTTGAACACCACAGGCATATCGGTCTCCACGGGGCTTGCGAGCCGGACGGTCATGGCCTCCCCGTCCCGCTCCCAGTGGGGGGCGGGGTCGAGGCCCAGGGCCTCCACGCTTTTCACGATCCCGTGGAAGTTGGGGGCGTGGGAGGGGTCCTTGTCCGCGAGAGCGCGGATCCTCACCAGGTCCCGGCCCCTGGCGTTGAGGCAGATGGCGTAGAGATCGCCGCCGTTCACGGTGAAGCGGATGTCCTCGGCGGTGTAGCCCCTGGCCTCGGAGTCGGAAAACTGCCCCTCGGTGATCTTCGTGGGTCCCTCGCCGGAGACGCGCCACATGCCGCATCCCCGTATGGCCTCGCCGTTGACGCGCATCCAGCCGCCAATCTCCGACAAAATGCGCCTGTCCTCCTCCGGGATGACGCCGTCCGCCCGGGGGCCGATGTTCAGCAGGAGCCTACCGTTTTTGCTGACGATGTCGCACAGGTCCCGGAGGATCTGGGCGGAGGTCTTGTAGTCGTTGCCTTGCGTATAGCACCAGGAGTTCTTCGCCACGGCGGTGTCGGACTGCCAGATATAGGGCTTGGCGTCGGCGAACTGCCCCCGCTCCACATCCGGGACGGCGCAGCCGAAGGGGAAGGCGTCCTGCTTATAGTTGATGACCGCCCCCCGGCCCCACTGGCTGGCCCGGTTATAGTAGTAGGCGGCGAATTTCCTCAGATACGGCTTCACGGCGGAGTGCTGGATCCACCAGTCGAAGTAGATAAGCCCCGGCTGATACCTGTCCACCAGCTCGCAGCACCGGCAGAGCCAGTCGTTCAAAAATTCCTCCGTGGGCGCGGGGGTGGAGAAGAGGTCAAAGTGCTCCCGCTCCGGCATGGCCGGCCAGTAGAAGTCCCCGCGCTTCAATGGCTCCCGGATGTCCGAGTCAAATTCCTTCCCGTGGCCCATGAAGAACCAGTGCTCCACCCGGTGGGAGGAGGCGCAGGGGACCACGCCCCGCTTATCTAGCTCCCGGAAAAGCTCCCCCAGCACGTCCCGGCGGGGGCCCATCTCAAAGGCGTTCCAGTGGGAGAGGTCGCTTTTGTACATCTGGAACCCGTCGTGGTGCTCCGCCACGGGAACGGCGTAATCCGCCCCGGCGTCCTTTATGAGCTCCGCCCACCGGGCGGGGTCGAACCTCTCCGCCCGGAAGAGGGGGATGAAGTCCTTGTAGCCGAAGTCCTTATGGGGCCCGTAGGTTTTGACGTGGTGCTCAAATTCCTTTGTGCCCTGGATATACATGTTCCGGGAGTACCACTCGCTGCCGAAGGCCGGCACGGAGTAGACCCCCCAGTGGATGAAGATGCCAAGTCTGGCCCTTTTGTACCACTCCGGCGGCTCGTAGTGGGAGAGGGACTCCCAGGTGTCGGTAAAGGGCCCGGCGGCGATGACCTCGTCTATTTTTTTAAGGCGTTCCTCCATGTTCTCTCCTCCCTATCCCTGTCTGCGGGTGGTCTTTCTCTCCTGGGGGGCCATCTCCCTGACCTCTCTCCCGGCGTTGATGAGGAGGAGCTTGACGCACTCGATGACGGCCCTCCTGGTCTCCTCGTCCATGTCCCCCAGGGACCGGGCGAAGCTCATCATGGTGTCCAGAAGGTTCTCCCGCATCTGGTGGAGGGTCCTGGCGTTGGTGTCGGCCATGAACTTGTACACCGTGTCCGCGAAGAGCTCAAACTGCTCCGGCGTCATCTGGGCGATCCAGCCCTTGAGGGCGGAGTCCACGAATTTACTGCCGCCGGTGACGGTCCCCAGGTGTACAAATTTTGGCCCCCGGGTCTCCCAGGAGTACATATCGTGCTGGTGGAGGCCGTTCTCCACGCTGTGGACGACCTTGGACTCCTCATCCCGGCCCAGGAGCATCCCCACCACGGAAAATTGGGGCACAAAGGTGTGGACCCTGGGGCAGATCCCCCGGTAGCCGGGGCTCTCCAGGATGTTGTCAAAAAATCCCGGCCCGTCGAAGTTGTACACGGCGTCCACGCGCCCCTGGATCTCCTCCCCGCAGAAGGCCCCGGCGTAGACGGCCAGGTTCCCGCCCTTGGAGTGGCCGGAGAAAATGAACCTCCCGGTCAGCCGCTCCGCCGCCGCTTTCGCATACTCCACGGCGGACTCCTGCCCCGGTATGGGACAGAGGTAGGACATATTGAGGTCCTCCTTCCACCCCACGATAGTGTTGTCCGTGCCCCGGAAGGCAAGGACGCTCCGGTCCTCCGAAAGCCTCACCGTGATGGCGGAGAACTGGGTCTGGAGCTTCTCGTCAAAGCGGCTCATAAAGAGGCCCACCTTGAGCCCCCCAAAGCGCCGGCTCCCGGCCAGGGCCTCCATGAGCTCCCGGTCCCGGAGCTTCCACCGCTCCTCCCAATCGAGCCGCTGGTCCGAAAGGGACATCCGGGCCAGCTCCGCCACGGTCACGAATTCCTCCCGGGGCGGCTTTTCGAAATACTCAAAGGGTATGTACGAAAACCGCGCCAGCACCGCCGCGTCCGCCTCGTTGAACCCGTCCGCCTCCAGCGGCAGGTCCCCCCGCCAGGCAATATATTCAAGCAAATCGGACATCCGCCCGCCCCCCTTAAGGATTTTTCCTTATTATAGCATCTTTGCCCCGGGAAATCCACTCGGAATATGTGGTTTACGGGTCATACATCATCGTTGCAGAGAAGGTAATCCGTAGTCACGCCCAGAATGTGGGAGAGCTTCAAAAGATTGTCTATGGTGGGCATGGTCTCGCCCAGCTCATATTTCTGGTATCCGTAGAGGGAAATATCCATGAGGTCCGCCATCTTCTCCTGCGTAAGTCCGGCACGTTTTCTGGCCGCGCGAAGCCGATCTTTAAACATTTCTTTCCCCTCCCTGTTGACATTATAGGTCCAGTATACTATAATGCGGTCAGTGAGTTTACCAACTGTTGGTTGGCAATAAAAAGAGGGCTGGAGATGAAATAAACGTGCAATTTCTTTGAACTATTACGTTTTTTCATCAAAAAACAGGTACGCCGAAGCGTACCTGTTTTTACGTTTATTGGTTTTAAGAACCGTTTCCGGCTCACATCTCCTTGATCGCGGCCTGGGCGGCGGCGAGGCGGGCGATGGGGACGCGGAAGGGGGAGCAGCTGACGTAGTCAAGGCCGATGGTGTGGCAGAACTCCACACTGGTGGGGTCGCCGCCGTGCTCGCCGCAGATGCCCACGTGGAGCTTGGGATTGACGGGACGGCCAAGCTCAATGGCCATCTTCATGAGCTTGCCGACGCCCACCTGGTCGAGCTTGGCGAACGGGTCATTTTCGAAGATCTTGGCGTCGTAGTAGGCGTTCAGGAACTTCCCGGCGTCGTCGCGGCTGAAGCCGTAGGTCATCTGGGTGAGGTCGTTGGTGCCGAAGCAGAAGAAGTCGGCCTCTTTGGCGATGTCGTCGGCGGTGAGGGCGGCGCGGGGGATCTCGATCATGGTGCCCACCTGATACTTAAGGGCCACGCCGGCGTTGGCGATCTCCTCGTCGGCGGTCTTGACCACGAAGTCCTTGACGTACTTGAGCTCCTTGACCTCGCCCACCAGCGGGATCATGATCTCGGGCTCCACGTTCCAGTCGGGGTGCTTGGCCTGGACGTTGATGGCGGCGCGGATGACGGCACGGGTCTGCATGACGGCGATCTCCGGATAGGTGACGGCCAGACGGCAGCCGCGGTGGCCCATCATGGGGTTGAACTCGTGGAGGGAGGCGATGAGGGCCTTGATGGTCTCAACGCTCTTGCCCTGGGCCTT
>CANQZF010000003.1 GCA_947628265.1 uncultured Oscillospiraceae bacterium | reverse complement strand
TCCTCATCGCCGACGAGCCCACCACGGCCCTGGACGTCACCATCCAGGCCCAGATCCTGGAGATCATGAAGGAGCTCCAGAAGGACTTCGGCATGTCCATCCTCTTCATCACCCACGACCTGGGCGTGGTGGCCGGGATGTGCGACCGTGTGGCCGTCATGTACCTGGGCAAGGTGGTGGAGACAGCCACCGCCGCCGAGATCTACGGCAACCCCCAGCACCCCTACACGAAGGGCCTTCTGGGCTCCGTCCACAAGATCGGCACCAAGAACCAGGATAGGCTCTATTCCATCGAGGGCACCGTCCCCGTGGCGATGAACCTCCCGGCGGGGTGCGGCTTCTATGACCGGTGCGACAAGCGTATCGACGGGGTCTGCAATGTCAGCGAGCCGGAGCTTGCGGATATTGGCTGCGGCCACAAGGTGGCGTGCTTTGCCTGCGCGGGCTGCCCCAACGCCAAAAAGGAGGGAAAAGCCGATGAGTAAGGGCGACAAGATCCTGGACGCGAAAAACATCGTGATGGACTTCAGCTCCAAGGGCGTCACCGTCCACGCCGTGGGCGACGTGAGCTTCACCGTAAACGAGGGCGAGACCATGGGCATCGTGGGGGAGTCCGGCTGCGGCAAGACCACCCTGGGCCGGTGCATCGTCCGGGCCTACGAGCCCACGGGAGGGCAGGTGATGTACACCACCTCCGAGGGGGAGCTCATAGACTTTCTGAAGATCGACAAAAAGACCATGAAGCGCTACCGCAAGGAGATCCAGATGATCTTCCAGGACCCCTACTCCTCCCTGGACCCCCGCATGACGGTGCTGGACATCATCAAGGAGCCGCTTCTGGCCAACTTCCCGGATATGAAGAAGGAGGAGATGGAAAAGCGGGTCATGGACATCGCCGCCAAGGTGGGCCTCAACACCACCTACCTCAAGCGGTATCCCCACGCCTTCTCTGGCGGGCAGCGCCAGCGCATCGGCATCGCCCGGGCCCTGGTGTTGAACCCCAGGATCATCGTCTGCGACGAGTCCGTGTCGGCCCTGGACGTGTCCATCCAGGCCCAGGTCATCAACCTTCTCCACGAGCTCCAGCAGGAGTTCGGGCTGACGTATCTCTTCATCAGCCACGACCTCTCGGTAGTGGAATACATCTCCGACCGGGTGGGCGTCATGTACCTGGGGAAGATGGTGGAGTTCGCCCCCACCAAGAAGCTCTTTTCCCACCCCATGCACCCCTATACGGAGAGCCTTCTGTCCGCCGTGCCCGTTGCCGACCCCACCAAGCAGATGGAGCGCATCCCCTTGGAGGGCGAGATCCCCAACCCCGCCAATCCGCCTACGGGCTGTTATTTCCACACCCGCTGCCGCTACTGCACCGAGAAGTGCAAGCAGGAGGCGCCGGAGTACAAGGAGCTGGAGCCCGAGCACTACGTGGCGTGCCACATGGCGGAAAAGCTGAAACTGAAAGGATTTTCCTATGACGAGTAAAAGGCTGATCGTCTTCTCGGACAGCGGCGACACCGTGGTGGATGAGTCGACACAGACCTTTGACGAACGTGGGATCGTCACCGGCGCCCGGCTCATCCCCGGCGCCGGGGAGGTCCTGCGGCAGATCCACGAGGAGGGCTTCCCTCTGGTCATGGTGGTGGACGGGGAGACCCAGTCCTTTCAAAACGTCTACCGCCAGCACGGCCTTGACCGGTACGTGGACGCGTGGGTCATCTCGGAGGAGGTTGGACAGCAAAAGCCGGCCCCCGTCATGTTCGAGACGGCCTTCAGGGCCATGGGCCTCACCGACGCAGATCGGGGCCGCGTGGTCATGATCGGCAACAATCTGAAAAAAGACATCGCGGGCGCGAACCGGCAGGGCCTCACCTCCGTATGGCTGGACTGGTCGCCACGGTACTTTCACACATTTGAGGAGCCGGATTGGATCCCGGACTATACGGTTAAGACGCCCTGGGAGATCATGCCGCTTCTGCGCGCGATGGAGGAAAAATTGAATGGTGAGCACAACTTATAAAACAGCCATTGAGGAAAAGCTGGAGAGGCTGACCGCCGCCTTCACCCCCATCCTCTATGAGGACGACCGGGAGTTTTTGAGGAACATGGAGACTCACAGCCTCGCCGGCGACGACATCCGCCGCTACGAGCACTGGGAGTGGACCCAGGGCGTGGGGCTCTACGGCCTCTGGAAGCTCCTGGACAGGACCGGGGACGAGAGGTATCTTGACATCCTGGTGAAATATTACGAGAGTCAGATGAAGATCGGCTTCCCGGCCCTGAACGTCAACACCGTGACGCCCTTCCTCACCATGTCATACCTTGGGGAGTACCTGGGCAGCGAGCGGTACCTGGCCCCCTGCCGGGACGCCGCCAGGCGGATCGTGGAGGACTTCCCCCGGACGAAGGAGGGGGGCTTCCAGCACATGACCTCCGACACCCGCAACGACCAGGAGCTCTGGGACGACACCCTCTTCATGACGGTGCTGTTTTTGGCCAATATGGGCCGCATCGAGGGCAAGGAGGAGTACATCCGGGAGGCGGAGCGGCAGTTCCTCCTCCACGCCAAGTACCTGGCGGACAAAAAGACGGGCCTTTGGTACCACGGCTGGACCTTCAACGGCGAGCACAACTTCGCCGGGGCCTTCTGGGGCAGGGGGAACTGCTGGGTGACCATCGCCATCCCGGAGTTTCTGGCCATGGCCCAGGTGGAGCCGGAGGTCCGGCAGCGCCTGACGGAGCTTTTGCGCCGGCAGGTGGACAGCCTCGTGCGGCTCCAGAGCACCTCCGGCATGTGGCACACCCTCATCGACGACCCGGAATCCTATGTGGAGTCCAGCGCCACCTGCGGCTTTGGCTACGGCATCTTGCGGGCGGTACACACGGGCCTTTTGGAACCGAAGTACGCCCGGGCGGCCCTGCGGGCCCTGGAGCCCGTCCTTCAGAACATCGGCGAGGATGGCGTCGTCCGCCAGGTCTCCTACGGCACGCCCATGGGCCGGACCACCAAGGATTTCTATAAGCGGGTGGAGCTGGTGCCCATGCCCTACGGCCAGGCCCTGGCCATGCTCTTCCTCATCGAGGCATTGGATTGACATTTCATCATAAGTCTAATAAGTCTGATAATTCTGAACAATGGCGTGGAAAATGAGGCTTTTGCCTCATTTTCCGTGCGTTTGCGCGGGAGGCAAAAGGATAAATATGGCTAACGAATTTATCATGCCGGGGAAGATCTTCAGCGGCGACGGGGCCCTGGAGGCCGCGCGGCCGGCGCTGGAGCGGTTGGGCCGGCGGGCGCTCATCGTCACGGACAAGGTGATGGAGAAGCTGGGGAACCTTGACAAGGTCACCGCGCTCCTGGGGGAGTGCGCCATCCCGTACCGTGTCTTCTCCGGCATCGGCGGCGAGCCCACGGACACCATGGTGGAGCAGGGGCTGGCCGCCTATCTGGAGTACGGCTGCGACTTCATCATCGCCCTGGGCGGCGGGAGCCCCATCGACGCCATGAAGGCCATCGCGGCACAGCTGGTGAACGGCGGCCCCCTCCGGCAGTTCATGGGCCGGGAGATCGGCGGCTGTCTGCCGATGATGGTGGCCATCCCCACCACGGCGGGCACCGGCTCGGAGGCAACAAAATTTACCATCATCACCGATACGGAGCTCAATGTAAAGATGCTCCTGCGGGGGGACGCGTTGATGCCGGATATGGCCATCATCGACCCCCGGTTCACCGTCACGGCGCCGCCCTCCGTCACGGCGGCCACCGGCCTTGACGCCCTGACCCACGCCGTGGAGGCGTATACCTCCCGGAAGGCCCAGCCCCTGACGGACAACCTGGCGGTCTCCGCCGTGCGGCGGATCTTCAAAAACCTCCCCGCCGCCTTCCATAACGGCGGCGACGTGGGGGCCAGGGAGGAGATGTCCCTGGCGGCCCTGGAGGCGGGTGTGGCCTTCAACAACGCCTCCGTCACCATCGTCCACGGCATGAGCCGCCCCATCGGGGCCCTTTTCCACGTGCCCCACGGCATTTCCAACGCCATGCTCCTACATGAGTGCCTCGCCTTCGCCCTGGAGGGCGCCGTCGGGCGCTTCGCGGACCTCGCGGACGCCATCGGGGTCTCTACAGCCGGGGCGGGGGAGCGGGAAAAGGCCCTCGCGTTTCTTCGCGCGGTGGAGGACATCTGCCGGGAGCTGGAGATCCCGACTCTGGAGGAGTACGGCGTGGATCGGGAGCGCTTCTTCGCGCTCATGGACAAGATGGCCGACGACGCCCTTCTGAGCGGCAGCCCCGCCAACACCAGAAGAGCGGTGACGAAGGACGACATTTTGAAGATCTATCAAGCCCTTTGGAGGTGACAGACATGAGATACATAGAATTTGACGGCGCGCGGCCCTTTGACCTTGTGCTCCTGGGCCGCGTGGCGGTGGATTTTAACCCGGTGGACTACTTCCAGCCTCTGGAGGAGTGTACCACCTTCAAAAAGTACGTGGGCGGCTCTCCCGCCAACATCGCGGTGGGCGCGGCCCGCCACGGGCTGAAGGTGGGCTTCTTCGCCAGGGTCTCCGACGACCAGCTGGGCAATTTCGTGGTCCGCTTTTTTGAGAAGGAGGGCATCGACACCTCCCGGATCCGCCGGTGCGAGCACGGGGAGAAGATCGGCCTCACCTTCACGGAGATCCTCTCCCGGGACGAGAGCAGTATCCTCATGTACCGGGACCGGATCGCGGACCTGCAGCTCGCCCCGGGGGACATCGACGAAGGGTACATCAAAAACGCCAAGGCCCTGCTGATCTCCGGCACGTCCCTGGCCGCCAGTCCCTCCAGGGAGGCGGCGCTGAAGGCCGTCATGCTGGCCAAGCGCTGTGGGACCAGGGTCGTCTTTGACATCGACTACCGCCCCTATAACTGGACTTGTCCCGACGAGGTCTCCGTCTACTACGCCGCCGTGGCCAGGGACGCGGACATCATCATGGGATCCAGGGAGGAGTTCGACCTCATGGAGCGCCTGGTGGAGCCGGGCCGGGACGACCTGGCCTCCGCCAGGGCCTGGCAAGCGCTGGGAGCGAAGATCGTCATCATCAAGCACGGCAAGGAGGGCTCCACCGCCTACACCCGGGACGGGCGGCGCTACACCGTCCGGCCCTTCCCGGTGGAGGCCCTGAAGTCCTTCGGCGGCGGGGACGGCTACGGGGCCGGGTTCCTCTACGGGCTCTTCTCCGGCTGGGATATGTACGACTGCCTGGAGTTCGGCTGCGCCGAGGCCTCCATGCTGGTGGCGGCCCACTCGTGCTCCGCCGAGATGCCCACCGCCGATAAGGTCCGGGCATTCATCCGGGAGAGCAAGGCGAAGTACGGCGAGACGGTCTGCTGTGACCGGGGGGAGGCACAATGAGCGTTATGACGGTGGGCCAGGCCCTTGTAAAATTCCTGGACAACCAATATGTGGAGCTGGACGGCGTCCAAAATAAGTTCGTGGACGGCATCTTCACCATCTTCGGCCACGGGATCGTGGTGGGCCTGGGTCAGGCCCTGGACCGGGACCCCGGCGGTCTGCGGGTCTATCAGGGCCGCAACGAGCAGGGCATGGCCCACGCGGCCACGGGCTTTGCCCGTCAGCACAACCGGAGGAAGATCATCGCCTGTGCCTCCTCCATCGGCCCCGGCGCGGCCAATATGGTCACCGCCGCCGCCTGCGCCACGGTGAACCGGATCCCCCTCTTGCTGTTCCCCGGCGACACCTTCGCCACCCGCCAGCCGGACCCGGTCTTACAGCAGCTGGAGCGGGACTCCAGCCCCAGTGTGACGGTGAACGACGCCTTCCGGCCTGTGTGCCGGTTCTGGGACCGTATCACCCGGCCCGAGCAGCTGATGAGCACCATGGCCCAGGCCATGCGTGTCCTGACGGACCCGGCCCAGACGGGGGCCGTCTGCGTGGCCCTCTCCCAGGACGTGGAGGGGGAGGCCTACGACTACCCCGATTACTTCTTTGAAAAGCGGGTCCACCGCGTCCGCCGCCCGAGGCCAGTGCGGGAGGACCTGGAGACTCTGGTGGAGCTGGTGACGGAGAGCCGCCGGCCTCTCGTCATCTGCGGCGGCGGCGTCCGGTACAGCGAGGCGGGGGAGACCTTAGAGCGGTTCTGCGAGGAATTCAAGATCCCCTTCGCCGAGACCCAGGCCGGAAAGAGCGCTTGCCACTCCTCCGACCCCTGGAACATGGGGGGCATCGGCGTCACCGGCAACGGGGCGGCCAACGCTGTGGCCAGACGCGCGGACCTCATAATATCCGTGGGCAGCCGCCTTACCGACTTCACCACCGGATCCAAGGAGCTCTACGGGCACACAAAACACGTCTCGGTGAACATATCCCCCTTTGACGCGGGGAAGATGGACGCCGCCATGGTCATCGGCGACGCCAAAGCCGTTTTGGAGGACGCGGAGGTTGCCCTCGCGGCCCGGGGGTACGTCAGCGCCTGGGGCGACGAGCCCAAAAAGGCCAGGGCGGCCTGGGAGGAGGAATACAGGCGGCTTGCGGCCTACACCTACGGCCCGGACTTTGAACCCCTTATCAGGGCCCGGGACCCCGAAAGCATCCGGGAGTACCGGCAGCTTTACGGCGGCGGGCTCACCCAGACCTCCGCCATCGCCCTCATCCGGGAGCGCATCGACCCGGACGCCATCGTGGTGGGCGCCTCCGGGAGCCTCCCGGGGGACCTGCAGCGGATGTGGACCACGGACGTGAAGGACTCCTACCAGATGGAGTACGGCTTTTCCACCATGGGCTATGAGATCGCCGCCTCCCTGGGGGCGAAGCTGGCGTGCCCTCAGCGGGAGGTCTACGCCATGTGCGGCGACGGGGCCTTTTTGATGCTTCACTCGGAGCTTGTCACCTCCCTCCAGGAGGGGAAGAAGATCAACGTCCTCCTTTTTGACAACTGCGGCTTCGGGTGCATCAATAACCTTCAGATGTCCAACGGCATCGGAAATCTGGCCACGGAGTTCCGGTACCGGGACGAAAACGGCCGGCTGGCGGGGGGCATGATCCCCGTGGACTACGCGGCCGTGGCCGCCGGGTACGGCTGCCGGACGTATACCGCCAGGACCCTGGAGGAGCTGGCGGCGGCCCTTCAGGACGCCAAACGCCAGACCGTCTCCACCCTCATCGACATCAAGGCCATGCCCAAGACCATGACCGACGGCTACGACGCCTGGTGGAACGTGGGCCTTGCCGCCGCCACCGACAGCCCGGTACAGAGGCAAGCCTATGAGAAGCTTTTGGAAAATCGCGCCAAAGCGAGAAAATATTGATACCGGAGGGACACTATGCTGGACAAAAATAAAGTAAAGCTGGGCATCGCGCCCATCGCCTGGACAAACGACGACCTGCCGGAGCTGGGAGGGGAGAACACCTTCCAGCAGTGCGTCAGTGAGATGGCCCTGGCCGGGTTCACCGGCTCCGAGGTGGGCAACAAGTACCCCAAGGACCCGGCGGTGCTGAAGCCCGCCCTGGAGCTCCGGGGCATCCAGATCTGCAACGCCTGGTTCTCCACCTTCCTCATCTCCAAGCCCTATGAGGAGACGCTTTCGGCCTTCGATAAGCACGTGGCGTTCCTCGCGGCCATGGGGGCCCGGGTGGTGGGCGTGTCGGAGCAGAGCTGGTCCACCCAGGGCATCCAGACCCAGCCCATCTTCGAGGGCAAGTACGTGATGAACGACGCCGAGTGGGACGCCCTCTGCGACGGCCTCAACAGATTGGGGAAATATTCCCTCGAGACCTACGGCGTGGCCCTCACTTTCCACCACCACATGGGCACTGTGGTCCAGACCGCCGCCGAGACCGCGAGACTCATGGAGGGCACCGACCCCAGGTACGTGAGCCTCCTCTTTGACAGCGGCCACTTCGCCTACTGCGGCGAGGACCCCACGGCCATGGTCAAAAAATACGCCCACAGGATAAAGCACGTCCACCTGAAGGACATCCGCCCGGAGGTGGTGGAGCGGGTCAAGACCCAGCGCCTGAGCTTTTTGGAGGGCGTCCGTCAGGGTGCCTTCACCATTCCCGGCGACGGGTGCGTGGACTTCGCCCCCATCTTCAAGACCCTGGAGGAGTGCGGCTATTCCGGCTGGATGGTGGTGGAGGCCGAGCAGGACCCGGCCAAGGCCAACCCCCTGGAGTACGCCATCCGCGCGAGAAAATTCATCCGTGAAATGACTGATCTTTGATAAGGAGGAAAGAAATATGGTAACACTTGGGATCCTCGGCGCGGGCCGCATCGGAAAGGTCCACACCGAGAGCATTGTAAATTACGTCAGGAACGCCCGGATCAAGACCGTGGCGGACCCCTATATGAGCGAGGAGACGAGGGCGTGGCTTCTGGACATGGGCGTGGGCGGCGTCACCGCCGACTACCGTGAGGTTCTCCGCGACCCGGAAATCGACGCGGTGCTCATCTGCTCCTCCACCAACACCCACTCCGACCTCTCCCTGGAGGCCATCGCCGCCGGCAAGCACGTCTTTTGCGAAAAGCCCATCGACCACGACCTGGGGAGGATCCGCAAGGTCATGGAGGCCCTGGAGGGCAGCAAGCTCAAATATCAGGTGGGCTTCAACCGCCGCCACGACCACAACTTCGCCGCCGTGAAGAAGGCCATATTGGACGGGAAGGTGGGGGATGTCCACGTCATCAAAATCACCTCCCGGGACCCGGAGCCCCCCAGCGCGGAGTATGCCGCCGTCTCCGGCGGGATGTTCCTCGATATGACCATCCACGACTTTGACATGGTCCGGTTCCTCGCCGGGTGCGAGGCGGAGGAGATATACACCCAGGCCGCCGTGCTGGTGGACCCCGCCATCGGCGAGGCCGGGGACGTGGACACCGCCGTCATCACCATGAAGATGGAAAACGGCGCCATCGCCGTCATCGACAACTCCCGGAAGGCCGTCTACGGCTACGACCAGCGGGCGGAGGTCTTTGGATCTCTGGGCATGGCCGCCACCGCCAACGACGCCCCCTCCACCATGGTCCTCAGCAACGCAGAGGGCATCACCGGCGAGAAGCCCCTCTACTTCTTCCTGGAGCGGTACATGCAGTCCTTCGCCACCGAGGTCAAGGGCTTTGTGGACGCCATCGAGAACGACACCGACACCGCCGTGGGCGCCCGGGACGGGCTGATGCCGGTCCTCATGGGCATCGCCGCCAAGAAGTCTCTGGAGGAGCACCGCCCGGTGAAGCTCTCCGAGATCGTCTACTGAGGCGGTGGCGTATGAGCCTTGAATTTTCCCGCCCGGAGTTTGACGGGCAGGGCGTGAAGGTCCTGACGCGCTCCGGCGACGCGGTGAACGACTCCATGATGGACATCACCGTCTACCGTATGGCGGCGGGGGAGAGCCGAACCTTCCGGGACGACGCCCAGGAGACCGCCGTCCTCCTGGTCCTGGGCCATATCGCCTTTGCGTGGCAGGGCCGGAGAGAGGAGGGCCGGAGGGGCAGCTTCATCGAGGAGGGCCCCTATCTTCTCCATTTGTGCCGAGGCGTGGAGGTCACCGTCACCGCCTGGGAGGACAGCGAGGTCCTCACGCAGCGCACGCGGAACGACCGGGAGTTCCCCGCCGTTTTCTATAGGCCCCGGGACTGCCGGGAGGACATCTTCGGCGAGGGCGTTTTAGAGGGCAAGCTGGAGCGCACCGTCCGCACGGTGTTCGACTGGTCCAACGCCCCCTATTCCAATATGGTGAGCGGCGAGGTCATCAACCACCAGGGCGGCTGGTCCAGCTACACGCCCCACCACCACCCCCAGCCGGAGGTCTATTACTACCGGTACGAGCGGCCCGAGGGCTTCGGGGCGTGCTTTTTGGGGGACAGGGCCTACAAGATCACGGACGGCTGCTGCGCCGCTATCCCCGGCGGCGTGACCCACCCCCAGGTGACGGCCCCGGCCTTCCCCATGTATTACTGTTGGATGATCCGCCACCTGGAGGGGAACCCCTGGAGGGACAGGATCGTGGACGAGAGGTACGCCTGGATCGACGCCAGGATGAAATAGGAAGGAGCGTCCATGCAGATCGGCAGACAGTGGGAGGAGAGACTGCGCCTTTGGGCGGAGGAGCTTCCCAGGCACTACTACCGCCCCTGGGGGACGCTGGAAACGGAGTATTTCACCACCATGGGCCATCTCACCCTACAGGAGGCGGAGGCGCGGCCCTTTGCCCCCGCGCCTGTGGGGATGAGGTGGGGCCGGAAGTGGGAGTACGGCTGGTTCCGGACGCGCCTCACCGTCCCCGGGGAGCTTACAGGGGCGAGAATAGTCCTCCATCTGGGCACGGCGGAGGAGATGCTTGTCTTCGTCAACGGCCGGGAGGCCGGCTCCATCGACAAAAAGCACCCCTATCTCACCCTGTCCCGCCATGCCGTGGCGGGGGAGCGGTATGAGATCGCGGCGGAGTGCTACGCCGGCCACGGCCCGCGCCTTGAGAGCGCGGGCATCGTGGCCTGGGGAGAGGCGTCCGTCCCGGAGCCCCCGGAGCTCCAGGTGACGGTGGGCCCCTCCCATTTCGGCGTCTGGAACGAGACGGTCTTCGAGGCCGCCATGGATTACCTGACCCTCTTCTCCCTGGTCCAAAAGCTCCCGGAACGGAGCCTCCGGGCGGAGAGGATCGTGGAGGGACTGAAAAAATTCACGTACATAGCGGACCTGGAGCTGCCGGAGCCGGAGCTTACGGAGAGCGCCGCGAGGGCGGGGGAGGTCCTAAAGCCCCTGCTTGCCTGTCATAACGGCTCCACCGCCCCGGAGTTCACGGTCTTCGGACAGTCGCACTTGGACCTTGCGTGGCTCTGGCCCGTGGAGGAGACGGAGCGCAAGGCGGCGCGGACCTACGCCAACACCCTGGCGCTCATGGAGGAGTACGGCGATTACCGCTTCCTCCTGTGCGAGCCGCCGATTTTGGAGTGGCTGCGGAAACAGTATCCAAATCTCTTCGAGCGGGTGAGGGAGAAGGTGTCCGAGGGCAAATTTCTCCCCGAGGGGTCCCTTTGGGTGGAGTGCGACACCCTCATCCCCTCCGGCGAGAGCCTCATACGCCAGTTTACGTGGGGCAAGCGGTGGTTCCGCCGGGAGCTGGGAACCGAGACGCGCCTTGCCTGGATGCCGGACACCTTCGGCTTCTCCGCCGCCCTGCCTCAGATCATGGTCAAGTGCAAGGCGCCCTATTTCGCCACCCAGAAGCTGAGCCGCCAGGACCCGGAGGCACAGCCCTTCCCCTACAACCTCTTTTGGTGGGAGGGGATCGACGGCAGCCGGGTGCTCACCCATTTCTTCAAGAAAAATAACGCCGACTTTGACAGCGGCGACCTCGTCACCCGCTGGGAGGAGGACCGGGTCCAGCGGGAGGGCATGGACGGGATGCTCTACCCCTTCGGCTACGGCGACGGCGGCGGCGGGCCCACCAGGGAGATGGTGGAGAAGCTCCGGCGCTGCGCGGACCTGGAGGGCGCGCCCCGGTGCCGGGTGGAGAGCCCCACCGCTTTTTTTCAGCGCCAGACCGAGGTGGAGAACGTCTACAAGGGCGAGCTGTACCTTGCCTGGCACCGGGGGACCCTGACCTCCCAGGCCAGGACCAAGCGGGGCATCCGCAAGGCGGAGACGGCGCTGAAGCTGGCGGAGTACCAGGCCGCCCAGCGGATGCTCACAGGCGCCCCTCTGCCCCCCGGCGCCCGGGAGCGGCTGGAGGCGCTCTGGGAAAAGCTCCTTTTCAATGAGTTCCACGACATCTCCCCCGGCACCTCCATCGCCCGGGTCCATGAGCGGGCGGAGCGGGAGCTACGTGAGGTCCGGGAGGGCGCGTGGGCGCTTTTGCGGGAGCTCACGGGCGCGCCGGGGGAGAGCAGCGCTGTCAGCAATCATCTAAGCTGGCCCCGGCGGGTGGGAGGCGTCACCGTCCCCGCCCAGGGCCGCGCCCGGATCGTCCCGGAGACGGAGAGGACCGAAAAATCTGTTGTTGACTATTTCCCCGAGACGCAATATTATGAGCTTCGCAACGCACGTCTTACGTGTCTCGTGGACAGGCGGGGCCAGGTCGTCAGCGTGAAGCGGACCGGGTCCGACCGGGAATTTTTGTCCGGGCCGGGCAACCGTTTTCTGATGTTCAAGGACGTGAACCCCTCCTATGACGCCTGGGAGCTGGGCAGTATGTACGAAAGCCTCCCCGTGGAGCTTCCTGAAGACGCGGACATCCGTCCTACGCGGGACGGGGACGGCGCGGCCCTTCTGGTGGAGCGGCGGCTGGGGGCCTCCCGGCTTTGGCAGACCATCCGCCTGGGGGACGACGCCGAACGCCTGGAGTTCGTCACAAAGATCGACTGGCAGGAGCGCCACAAGCTCCTGAAAGTCGCCTTCCCGGTGGACGTCTACGCCACCCGGGCCATCCACGAGATCCAGTTCGGCAATCTGACCCGCCCCACCCACCGCTCCATGCCCTCCGACCGGGACCGGTACGAGGTGAGCTGTCAGCGCTTCACGGCGGTGGAGGACGGCGGCCACGGCGCGGCGGTGCTCAACGACGGCAAGTACGGCGTCAACGTACTGGGCAGCGAGATACGCCTGACCCTCCTGAGATCCCCCTTAGCGCCGGACATGGACGCGGACCGGGGGCAGCAGGAATTCACCTACGCCTTCTACCCCTTTGAGGGGCCCTTCAAGGACAGCAACACCCTCCGTGAGGCCGTGGAGCTCAACGAGCCGCCGGTGCTCGTCCCCGCCGGCTGTCCCCAGCGGCCCATCCTGGTGCCCGACCGGAAGAACATCGTGGTGGACACCGTAAAGCCCGCCGACACGGCGGAACACGCCCTTCTCGCCCGGGTCTACGAGGCCATGGGCGTGGACACCGACGTCACCTTCCGGGTGGGGGAGGGGATCGGCGCCATTCAGGAGACGGATATGCTGGAGGAGGACCCGGCGGAGCTCGGCCGGGGGAAAATTTTGAAATTGCGCTTCAGGGCCTTTGAAATCAAGACCCTTTTGCTGCGTTTAGAAACCGAGGTAAAAAGCCTATGAGAACACACTACGAACGCATGATCCGGGACACGGAGATCCGGGCCCGGAGAGCCCTCACAAAGCAAAATCTGGACGAGGGGAGCCCCTGGTTCGGCGCCTTTGTGATGCCCGACGGGGTCTATATGCAAAAGCACACCCTCTACTGCGTGGCGGATATGGCGGCGGTGTACTTAAACGCCGACTCCCGCCTCTATCACGACGAAAAGCTCCTGACCGCCATGCTCCGGGGCCTCGATTACGCGGCCTCCACCCAGCATGAGAACGGCCTTTTCGACTACATCACCTGCAACTTCTTCTCCGCTCCCGACACGGCCTTCTGCGTGGGCATCATCCTGCCCGCGAGAGCGTATCTGGCGGGGCTGGAGAAACGGACGGAGGGGGAGCGGCTCCTTTTTGAAAAGATGGACGCCATCCTCCACGCCGGGGGCCGGGGCCTTTTGGAGGGGGGCTTCCACACCCCCAACCACCGCTGGGCCATCGCCTCCACGTTGGCCGTCTGCGGGAAAATTTACGGCGAGGAGGACCTGACCGCCGCCGCCTTCGACTACCTCAAGGAGGGCATCGACTGCAACGCGGACGGGGAGTACTCCGAGAAGAGCGCCGGGAACTATAACGGCGTCAACAACGACGCCATGCTCCTTTTAGCCCAGGCACTGGATGACCCCTCCTACGAGGAGCACGTCATCCGCAACCTTAGGATGATGCTGACCTACTGGGAGCCGGACGACAGCATCTTCACCGCCAATTCCACCCGCTTTGACAAGGACCGGCTCGTCTACCCCGACACCTACTACTGGCCCTACCTCTATCTCGGGGCGAAGTACGGCATCCCGGAATTTCTGTCCATGGCCAACTACGTCTTCAAGATCGTGGACGAAAAACGCCTTTTGACCCCCAACTGCCTCATGCAGTACATGCTCCGCCCGGAGCTCATCGACGTGGAGTTTGACGGCTGCGGCACGCCGGAGAGCTACCGCGCCCTCTACGCCGACTCCGGCATCGCCCGGGTCCGGCGGGGGAGATGGACCTACACCGTTATGCGGGACAAGTCCAACTTCCTCTACGTCCACAACGGGCACATCAAGCTGGCTGTGAAGATCGGCGGCAGCTTCTGCGAGCACCGGGCCTTCAAGGCGGAGACGCTGACGGAGGACCCCGACGGCGCTTTCCGCCTCCACGAGACGATGCGCGGCTGGTACTACCTGCCCTTTGAGGAGAAGCCCGCCACCTCCGACTGGTGGAAGATGGACAATGCCTCCCGGAAAAAGAAGCTGGGGCCCGATATGCGCATCGACGTTTTCGTCCGGGAGACGGACCGTGGGATCGACGTGGAGATCGAGACCTCCGGCGTCCAAGGCGCGCCCTGGCGGGTGGAGCTGGCCTTCAACGGCATCGACCGGATCGAGAACGCCCACATGACCATGCCCGTCCACGGCGACGAGGTGCTGGTTTTGAAGGACTCCGACTTTACCGTCAGCGGCCCTGAGTCCTCCATGGAGGTGGGCCCGGCCTTCGGCCTCCACCACTTCACCGAGGGCAAGGAGGACAGCGAGGCCAAGACCCCCGGGGCCGCCACCGTCTACCTCACCGACTACACCCCCTTTAAACACGTGATCTCCATTCGCCCGTAAGGAGGGGACCCTATGAGAAAATACGAAAACCCCCGCGCGACCTCAGAAAACCGGTGCCCGCCCAGGAGCGCCTACATCCCCGGGGGCGTCAGCGAGTATACGTCCCTGAACGGGACCTGGAATTTTGCCTATTTTGAGCGGGACATCGACGTTCCGGAGCGCGTCGAGCGGTGGGACGAGATCCCCGTGCCCTCCTGCTGGCAGCTGGAGGGGTACGGCTCCCCCAACTACTCCAACGTCAACTACCCCTACCCCTGCGACCCGCCCTATGTGCCCGACGACAACCCCTGCGGGGTCTATGAGCGGGCGTTTACGGTCCCCCGGAAGTGGGGCCGGGTCTACTTCGTCCTGGAGGGCGTCAGCTCCTGCGCCTTTGTCACCGTCAACGGAGCGTACATCGGCTTTACCCAGGGCAGCCGCCTCCAGGCGGAGTTTGACATCACCGGGGCCGTCCGGGAGGGGACCAACACCCTCCGGGTCAAGGTCCTCAAATGGTGCTGCGGAAGCTACCTGGAGGACCAGGACTGCTTCCGCTATAACGGCATCTTCCGGGATTGCTACCTCCTTCAGCGGCCCGAGGGGCACATCGGGGACGTGGAGCTCATCCCCAACGGTACTTCCCTCGACATAAGGCTTGAGGGGGAGGCGGGCCTTCGCGTTCTGGCGGGGGAGAGGGTGCTTTTTGAGGGGGAGATACGCGATCGCTTTTCCTTCGCCCCGGAGGACCCCGTCCTCTGGAACGCGGAAAAGCCCTTCCTCTACACCGTGGAGCTTTCACGCCTGGGGGAGGTCATCACCCTCAAAGCGGGCTTGCGGAAAATAGAGGTCTCGGACCGGTACGAGCTTCTCATAAACGGCGTGCCGGTGAAACTCCACGGCGTCAACCACCACGACACCAGCGCCCACCGGGGCTGGTGCCAGACCCGGGAGGAGCTGCGGAGGGACCTCACGCTCATGAAGGCGCTGAACATCAACTGCGTCCGCACCTCCCACTACCCGCCGGCGCCGGGATTTATCCAGATGTGCGACGAGCTGGGCCTTTACGTGGTCTGCGAGACGGACATCGAGACCCACGGCTTTGCCAACCGCCTCTCCTGGCAGGAGCCCCGGTACGACGTGGAGACGGGCGACTGGCCCTGCACCCAGGAGCTCTGGCGCGGGGAGTTCGTGGAGCGCATGAGGCGCATGGTGGAGATGTACAAAAATTCCCCCAGCGTCATCATGTGGTCCACCGGCAACGAGAGCGGTCACGGCACCAACCACCTGGCCATGATCCGCTGGACGAAGGAGCGGGACGGCTCCCGCCTCCTCCACGCGGAGGACGCCGGCCGGAAGGGGGAGTTTCGCAATACCGACGTGTACTCCCGGATGTATCCCTCCCCGGAGGAGACGGAGGGGTTCGCCAGGTGCGACGACATCGACCGGCCCGTCTTCCTGTGCGAGTACTCCCACGCCATGGGCAACGGGCCCGGGGACGTGTGGGACTACAACGAGCTCTTCGATAAGTACCCCAAGCTCATCGGCGGCTGTATCTGGGAGTGGGCCGACCACGTGGTGACGGTGGACGGCGTCCAGCGCTACGGCGGGGATTTCCCGGGGGAGCTCACCCACGACGGGAACTTCTGCTGTGACGGGCTGGTGTTCGCGGACCGGAGCCTCAAGGCCGGGTCCCTGGAGGCCAAGGCCGCCTATCAGCCCATCCGGACCGCCTATTCGGACGGCGCGCTGCGGGTCCACAACAGGCTGGATTTCACAAACCTCAACGAGTACACCTTCCGCTACAGGATCGAGACGGACGGGGAGGGCGGCGACTGGCGGGAGGCGGCCCTGGACATCCCGCCCCATGGAGACGCGCAGATCCCCATCGATTACACGCCCGCCCCATGCCGCTATGGCGTGACCCTCACCTGCGAGCTTATAAAGGACGGGCGTGTTTGCGCCGCCACCCAGCACGAGCTCCCCTCTGTTCGCCAAAGGACCGAGGCGGGGGAGAGCGCCGCCCTCCGGGAGGAGGGGCAGGAGATCGTGGCGGAGGGCCCGGGCTTTCGGTACGTCTTCTCTAAGCATTACGGCGTTTTCACCAGCATCCGGGTGGACGGACAGGAGCAGATGGCGGGCCGGCCCCGCCTCACGGCCTTCCGGGCCCCCACAGACAACGACCGGAACATCCGGGGCCGCTGGGAGCACCTGGACGACTGGCGCGGCGAGAACCTGGACAAGTCCTTCACGAAGATCTACGACTGCCGCCTTGCGGGGGACGCCATCGTCCTCCGGGGCTCCCTGGCGGGGGTGGCCAGGACCCCCGTCCTCCGGTTTGAAAAGCGCGTCACCGTGTCGGCTGCGGGGGTCATCGGCGTTACCCTGGACGCCGGGGTGCGAAAGGACGCCTTCTGGCTTCCGAGGCTGGGGTACGAGCTCACCCTTCCGGCCTCCTCCGGGCGCTTTGCCTACTACGGCGTGGGCCCGGCGGAGAGCTACCGGGATATGCGCCACGCCGGGGCCCTGGGGCTTTATGAGAGCGACGCGGACCGGGAGTACGTCCCCTACGTGCGCCCCCAGGAGCACGGCAACCACACCGGGGCCAGGATGCTCCGGATCGGAAAGCTCCTTTTCCTCACGGACACGGAGTTTGAGTTCAATGTCTCCCGGTACTCCACCGAGGCCCTGACGGCGGCGGAGCACACCGACGAGCTCCGCGCCGACGGCCTCACCCACCTGCGGGTGGACTACAAGGTCTCCGGCATCGGCTCCAACTCCTGTGGGCCCGACCTTGCGGAGAAGTACAGATTATCTGAAAAGGCGCTTCGCTTCGCCTTCACGGTCCGCCCGGACAGGGGCGGGGAGCAGCCAAGATAGGAGGAAAATATGAGACGTTCTGAGATCAACAAGGCCCTCCGGGAGATGGAGGCCATGTGCCGGGAACAGCGGTGCTACCTGCCGCCGTTCTGCGGCTTCACCCCCGAGGAGTGGCAGAATTTGGGCCACGAGTACGACGAGGTCCGGGACTGTATGCTGGGCTGGGACATCACCGACTATGGCAAGGGAGATTTTGACAAATTCGGCTTTTCCCTCATCACCATCCGCAACGGCAACCGGGCCATGGCGGACAAATACCCCAAGGTCTACGCGGAAAAACTCCTGTACCTCAAGGAGGGCCAGTACGCGCCCAACCACTTCCACTGGTACAAGACGGAGGACATCATCAACCGGGGCGGCGGAAACGTGCTCATCCGGGTGTATGGAAGCCTCCCCGATGAGGAGATCGACTACGCCTCCGACGTCACCGTCCACACCGACGGCCGGACCTACACCGTCCCTGCGGGGACCCAGATCCGCCTGACGCCGGGGGAGAGCATCCACATCCAGCAGCGGCTCTACCACGACTTCACGGTGGAGGCGGGGACGGGCCCCGTGCTCCTGGGCGAGGTCAGCCAGTGCAACGACGACAACACGGACAACCGTTTCAATCCCCCCGTGGGCCGGTTCCCGGCCATCGAGGAGGACGAGGCGCCCTACAGGCTTCTCTGCAACGAGTATCCGGCGGCCAAGTGAGGGAAAAGGCATGAAAAAAGCGAAGATCACCTTTGACAGGGACTTTCAGGTGAGCCGGATCGACCGGCGTATCTACGGCTCCTTCATCGAGCACCTGGGCCGGGCGGTGTACGGCGGCATCTATGAGCCGGACAGCCCCTTTGCCGACGAGCAGGGCTTCCGGCGGGACACGCTGGAGCTTGTCCGGGAGCTCAGAGTGCCCGTGGTCCGCTACCCCGGGGGCAACTTCGTCTCCGGCTACAAGTGGGAGGACGGCGTCGGCCCCAGGGAGGACCGGCCCCGGCGGATCGACCTTGCCTGGACCGTGGTGGAGACGAACGAGGTGGGCCTCAACGAGTTTTGCGACTGGGCGAAAAAGGCCGGCACTGAGGTGATGATGGCCGTGAACCTGGGCACCCGGGGCCCCGCCGAGGCCATGGAGCTTCTGGAGTACTGCAATCTGGACCAGGGGACGGCCCTCAGCGAGCTTCGCAAAAAGCACGGCTATCCCGCCCCCCACGGCATCAAGCTCTGGTGCCTGGGCAACGAGATGGACGGCCCCTGGCAGATCGGCCACAAGACCGCCCAGGAGTACGGGCGCGTCGCCAACGAGACGGCCAAGGTCATGCGGGACATCGACCCGGACATTGAGCTCGTGGCTTGCGGCAGCTCCGGCTCCGATATGCCCACCTTCGGGGAGTGGGAGGCCACGGTGCTGGACAACTGCTACGACAACGTGGACTACATCTCCATGCACCGGTATTACGGGGACTCTGAACGCGACCCCAAATCGTTCCTGGCGAACAGCGTGGACATGGACCGGTTCATCACCGACGTGGCCAACGTCTGCGACTACGTGAAGGCCAAAAAGCACAGCGATAAGACCATCAACATCTCCTTTGACGAGTGGAACGTATGGTACCACTCCTCCGAGCAGGACAAGAAGCTCAAACCCTGGACCCGGGCGCCCCACCAGCTGGAGGATGTGTACGACTTTCAGGACGCCCTTCTGGTGGGCAGTATGCTCATCACCCTCCTGCGCCACGCCGACCGGGTGAAGATCGCCTGTCTTGCCCAGCTTGTGAACGTCATCGCCCCCATCATGACCTCCGACACCGGCTGCTGGCGTCAGACCATCTACTACCCCTATTGGCTCACCGGCAAGTACGGCCGGGGCATCGCCCTGCGGACGCTGATCGAGGCCCCCACCGTGGAGACGAAAAAGTACGGCCAGGTCAGCGCCCTGGACGCCGTGGCCGTCTATAACGACGAAGCGGAGGAGCTGGTGATCTTCGCGGTGAACAAGGACCTGGAGGAGGACCTTGCGCTGAGCGCGGACCTACGGCAATTCGCGGGCTTTCACGTCTTGGAGCACGTGACCATCCAGGACGAGGACCTGTACGCCGTGAACACGGAGAAAAACCCCGACCGGATCGTCCCTGAAAGCTCCGGCGCGTCCGCCGTGGAGAACGGGACGCTGAAGACCGTCCTTAAACACAAAAGCTGGAACATGATCCGCCTCGCCGCGAAATAGAGGGCCTTAAGGCCGCCCGGACGTTCGGACCCTTCCGCTCCGACCGGCTCCGCTTTTCCGCTGCAGATACTTTTTCCACAATATCTCTTGCATTTTAAATGGCTATGCGATAAAATGAGATCAGGAAACGTGAAAGCGGAAGGACGGGGTGGAAGGGAGTCCGTCTTGTTCCTGTGGCGCGTGTGCCCGGTATGGTTCCATTATTCACTTACAGAAGCTGATACACGTTTTTCGGCTTCTGTAATCTTGTTTTTAATTGAATTTGGAAAACGGTATCCCGGGCGCGCCTTTTGCCCCCGGGATATAGCCCGGTTTAAAGGTATATAGGGGGATAGCGCGAAAATGGAAAAAAGAGGAAAATTTCGGAAGATATTGCTTACCGTGTGGCTGTGCGTCGTGGCGGGCGTCATAGCGCTGGTGGGCAGTGTCTATTTTCACTTTATCTCCCGGAATATTTATGAGGACAGCGCGGAGCACCTGCGGGAGATCTACAGCCAGGTCATCCGGACCTTCGACGCCTTCGTGAAGCGCAACTGGAACCTTTTGGACAACTGGGGCGACTCGCTCCTCCACGCCGAGCAGGACGGGGACGAGGCCGTGGCCGGGTTCATCGACGAGATGCGGGAGTGTTGGGGGTTTTCAGAGTTCTACTTCCTCTCGGAGGGGCGGGAGTCCGTGAATTCCGCCGGTGAGGACGGGACCATCGCCTTTGGCCAGGCTCTGGAGGGGCTTTTTGAGGACGGCCAGCCGGTGCTGACCCGGGAGAAGCTGCGGGACGGGCGGGAGATCACCCTTTTGGCCGTGACGGTGGAGCCGGGGCGGTACAGGGGATTTGAATACAGCGCCGTGGCCGTCAGCTACACAAGCGAGGACATGGCCAGCTCCCTCAATGTGGACGCCTTCGACGGAAAGGCCAAGTGCTTCGTGATCCGCGGCGACGGCAGCGTGTTCCTCTCCACCCAGGCGGGGGGCAGCGTGTACGCAAACTACCTGACGTATCTGGACGGGGCCTCGGACATCCGGGCGGAGGAGCTCCAAAAGGTCCGGGACGACTGGAAAAACGGCCGGGGCGGGGACATCCGGTGCGTGATCCGGGGGACGGAGCACTGCATCCTCTACGAGCCCATGGATTTTCAGGACTACCTCCTTTTGAGCGACGTGCCCCAGAGCGTGCTGAGCGCCGGGTTTTTGACCATCCAGCAGGCCACGATGTGGGTGCTCATCGCCGTCTTCCTCATGGTGATCGCGGCGGTGGTGACGCTGATGGTCCTCCGGGAGCGCAAGCGCTCCAAAAAGAGCGAGCTGGAGCTCCAGGGGAGGGATCTGATGTTCGAGGCCCTGGCCGGGAGCGTCAACGATATTTTCCTGATGCTGAATTTTGAGGACCAGAGCGTGGATTATATAAGCCCCAACGTGGAGCGGCTTTTGGGGATCCCCACGCAGGAGGCCCGTGCAAACCTGCGGGTCATGGAGAAGTGTGCCATCGACGGGGACGTGTTCATCCCGAAGGAGGAGTTCACCGCCATCCCCCTGAACGGCAGTATCTCCAGGGAGTGCGAGTACAGCCACCAGGCCACCGGGGAGCGGCGGTGGTATAAGCTGACCATCTACCACGTGGAGGTCCAGGGGGTCTCCAAGTACATCATCATCATGTCCGACCACACCCAGGAGCGGCAGATGAACCGGCAGATGGAGGAGGCTCTGGCCATGGCGAAGAGCGCCAACGAGGCCAAGAGCAACTTCCTTTCCAATATGTCCCACGACATCCGCACGCCCATGAACGCCGTGGTGGGCTTCTCCGTGCTTTTGGAGAAGGAGGCGGACAACCCGGAGAAGGTCCGGGAGTACACCCGGAAGATCACCACCTCCAGCCACCATCTGCTGAGCCTCATCAACGACGTGCTGGACATGAGCAAGATAGAGAGCGGCAAGACGTCCCTCAATCTGGACTGCTTCAGCCTCCCGGAGCTCTTCGAGGAGCTGAACATCATGCTCATGCCCCAGATGAAGGCGAAAAACCACGATTTCACCACGCACATCCAGGGGAAGCTCCCGGAGCGGGTGGTGGGAGACAAGCTGCGCTTAAATCAGATCCTCATCAATCTGCTGACCAACGCCATCAAGTACACCCCGCCGGGGGGAAAGATCGAGTTTCGGGCCAGCGTCCTGCCCCAGACCACGCCGCAATTCGCGCGGCTGCGGTTCGTGGTGCGGGACAACGGCATCGGCATGAGCGAGGAGTTCCAGGCGGAGGTGTTCAACGCCTTCAGCCGGGAGGTCAGCTCCGCCACCAGCCAGATCCAGGGCACGGGCCTGGGGATGGCCATCACCAAGAATTTGGTGGACCTGATGGGCGGCGTCATCACCGTGGAGAGCAAGCTGGGGCAGGGGAGCGCCTTTACCGTGGAGCTGTCCTTCGCCATCCCGGAGGAGGAGAAGGTCCAGGAAAACTGGCTCCGCAGCCGGGTCGCCAGGATGCTTGTGGCGGACGACGAGGAAGAGATCTGCATGGAGATCCGGGAGCTCATGCGGGACGAGAAGGTGGATGTGGCGTACTCCACCGACGGCGAGACGGCCGCCAAAATGGCCGCCCAGGCCCACAGGCGGGGGGACGATTTCAACGTCATCCTGCTGGATTGGAAGATGCCCGGCCTCAACGGCGTGGAGACGGCGCGGCTCATCCGCCGGGAGCTGGGGGAGGACGTGCCCATTTTGGTGCTGACGAGCTATGACTGGAGCGACATCGAGGACGAGGCCCGGAAGGCCGGGATCAACGCCTTTTTGCCCAAGCCCTTCTTCGTCTCCTCCTTCTGGCAGGCGATAGGGCCCCTCTTTGCCGACGCGCCGGCGCCAAAGGAGAGCCCGGAGGAGCCCGGGAAGTCGCCGCTGGCGGGCCTCCATTTCCTGGTGGCGGAGGACAACGAGTTGAACGCCGAGATCCTCACCGCCATGCTGGAGCTGGAGGACGCCAGCTTTGAGGTGACGGGTAACGGCCGGGAGGCGCTGGAGGCCTTCGAAAAATCAAAGCCGGGGCAGTACGATATGATCCTGATGGACGTGCAGATGCCCGTGATGGACGGGTACGAGGCCACGCGCCGGATCCGGGCGCTGGAGCGTCCGGACGCCGGGACCATCCCCATCGTGGCCATGACGGCCAACACCTTCGCCGAGGACGTGCGCAACGCCATGGATGCCGGGATGAACGGGCATTTGGCCAAGCCCATCGATATGGACGCGATCCGGGAGCTGATCGGACGCTTGACGAAGGGAAAATGATCCCCGGAGGGAGGAAACGGGTAGGATGAAAGGAAAATTGAGGCTCACGGCGCTATTTTTGGTGGCGTCGGTGGCCTTGCTCACATCCTGCGGCGGCGGAGGGGACGACCAGGGGGCCCTCACCGTCATGGGGAAGAAAACGGACCTGGAGAAGAGTTTCATGGTCAGCGTTTTTGAGCAGTATGAGCGGGAGACGGGAAATACAATAAAGACCATCCCCATCGAGGACGCGGAATTTGAGGAGGAGGCCGCGAAAAGGTTCGCCTCCGGCAAGGGCGCGGATATTTTGATGCACTTCCACAACGCGGACCTGGACCGGTTCCGGGTGGAGGAGAGCTTCTGCTATCTGGAGGGGGAGGCGTGGACCTCGGACCTGACGGACAGCGCCAGGGACTACTGCACCGACAAAAACGGACACCTTCTGGGCCTGCCCTTTTGGGAGAGCTCCGTCTCCGGGTGCTACTACAACAAGACCATCCTCAATAGCCTTGGCCTGAAGCCGGCCTACACCCAGGGGGAGTTCGATATGCTGTGCCAGGCCCTTACGGACGCCGGCTACACGCCCATCTGCTGGCCGGGGGACGGGTGCTCCTGGATGCCGCAGCTGGCCATGGACCCCATTTTCGCCGACGACCCCTCGGTGCTGGAAAAGCTCAACGCCGGTGAGATCGGATATTCCGACATCCCCGCCATGACGGACATGGTC
>CANQZF010000002.1 GCA_947628265.1 uncultured Oscillospiraceae bacterium | reverse complement strand
GCTTTTCAGCAGCTCCAGGGCCTTTTCCTCCTCGCCAAGCTCGGAATACGCACCGGCCATGTCGTATGTGATGGAAAATTCGCTGATTTTCGGGTCGGTATTCTGCCCCAGCAGAAGCCTCGCGCGCTCCATAAGCTCTATGGAACGCCGAAGCCGCGCCTTCTCGCCGGTCATCAGCCCAAAGAGGTAGTAGAGCTTCGCGCTTTGATACACGATGTCAAAGCAGTTTGGATAGCGCAGCAGCGCCTTTTCCGCCTCGGCAAGTCCGTCCGTATCCCTGTTTTGTAAGCACTCCCTGAGCCGGTCGGCCGTGTCGGCCTGCTTGTTGCTTTTCACTTGATAGCCCAGCAGGACATCCACCGATGTATCAAAGAGGTCGGCAAGTTCCACGAGCAGTGTCAAATCGGGCGCGGATAAGCTCGCCTCCCATTTGTAGACCGCCCCAACGGTAACGCCCAACGCGTCCGCCAGCTGCTGCTGTGTCAGGGAGCGCTCCCGGCGAAGCGCGCGGATATTTTCCGAAAGATGTATATTCACATTCAACCCTCCTTGTTTTCGTCCGATAAAAGTATACCACATCGCTCCGAGCCTTTGAACACACCGTTCGTATAATTTGGAGGGAAATATTTATACCGTTCGTATGGTTATGCTCCTTATACGCGACCAGGAAGGCAGCAAAAAAGCTCCCCCTGATCATAGAGAGTCAGAGAGAGCTTTTTGCGCCCGAAGCCGTCAGCCGGACGTTGATAAGTTTGATCCGTTCCTTATCACCGTCAAGCCGGGGTCCCCGGGTTTTATTTCAGCACCACGTTCTCGTCCCCCAGCATCTCCCGGAGCTCCCGGATGAGGGCGGGGTGGAGGACGCAGGAGGCGCCCTGGCGGCGGCGGGTGTCCTCAAAGTAGGTGATGAGCTGCTGGTCGCCGGGGAACATGACAAGGAGCATTTTTATCCGCTCAAAGGCGGCGCAGTTCTGGGTGGGCAGGCGCAGATAGAGCTTTTTGCCACGGGTGTCCTCCGGCGCGTCGGGGTTTGGCTCCACCCGCACGTCGCTCAATGGGCGGAGGGCGTTCACCACGATCTGGGGGGCCTTCTCGTCCCGGATGGACAGCCTCCCCCGGACCACAGCCAGGGTCCCCTCCCGGAGGTAGACGCCGGAGGTATCCAGCACCCGCTGGAAGGCCAGCAGCTCCATGTCGCCGGAGCCGTCGTCCAGCGTCACATACGCCATGAGGCCGCCGTTTTTGGTGGCCTTCGTCTTGGAGGCGGTGATGACCCCGGCCACGGTGATGTCCTGGTCGTCCTGGAAGCGGTGGTAGTCGCTCTCCTCCTCCCAATCGGATAAGATAGCGCCGATGGACACGGCCCCGGCCCGGCGGGCCTGCTCCCGGTGGGCGTCCATGGGGTGGCCGGAGAGGTAGAGGCCCGTGACCTCCCGCTCCATGGCCATCCGCTCCTGGGGGGAGTATTCTTCGAGGTCGGGAAGCGGTATGGCGGTGTGGGACTCGCCGGTGTCCTCCGAAACGGTCCCGAAAAGGTCCAGCTGCCCCTCCACGTTCCGGCGGCGGGAGTCGGCGATGGCGTCCAGCTCCTGCCCCACCACCTCCATGAGGGCACGGCGCTTCACCTTGAGGGAGTCGAAGGCCCCGGCCTTGATGAGGCTCTCGATGGCCCTTCTGTTGAGGTCGCCGCCGAAGAGCCGGTCGCAAAAGTCGTGGAGGGAGGTGAACTTTCCCCCGCTCTCCCGCTCCGCCACCACGTTGTCGATGAATTTGGAGCCAATGTTCTTCACCGCCACCAGGCCGTAGCGGATGTTCTCCCCCTCCACGGTGAAGTGGTTGTAGGAGGCGTTGATGTCCGGGGGCAGGAGCCGTATCCCCATGTCCTGGCACTCGGCGGTGTACTCGGCCACCTTCTCGGCGTAGCCCAGCACCGAGCTCATCAGCGCCGCCATATACTCCCGGGGGTAGTGGCATTTGAGGTACGCCGTCTCATAGGCCACGACGGCGTAGCACACAGCGTGGGCCTTGTTGAAAGCGTAGTTGGCAAAATCCGTGATCTCGTCATAGATGGACCCGGCCACGTCGGCGGGAACGCCGTTTTTGACGCACCCGGCGATGCCCCGGCTCTCGTCGCCGTAGATGAAGGTCTCCCGCTCCTTTTGAATTTCCGCCATCTTCTTTTTGGACATGGCCCGTCTTATCATGTCCGCCTGGCCCAGGGAGAAGCCCGCGAGGCGGCGGAAGATCTCGATGACCTGCTCCTGATAGACGATGCAGCCGTAGGTGACGTTCAAAATAGGCTCCAGCATGGGGTGCTTATAGCGAATTTTGTCCGGGTTGACACTGGCCTCCAAAAACCGGGGGATGGAGTCCATGGGTCCCGGGCGGTAGAGGGCGATGACGGCGGTGATGTCCTCGATGCTCTTGGCCTTCATGCCTGTGCAGACCCCCGTCATGCCGGCGCTCTCCAGCTGGAAGACGCCGGAGGTCTTGCCGGCGGCCAGCATGTCGTAGGTGTCCTTGTCGTCGTCGGGGATCTTCGATATGTCGAAGTCCGGGACCTTTTTGCGGATGTCCAGCACCGCGTCGTTGATGACGGTGAGGTTCCGAAGGCCCAGAAAGTCCATCTTTAAAAGCCCCAGCTCCTCGATGGTGGTCATGGTGTACTGGGTGGCGATGGTGTTGTCCTTTTTGGAGAGGGCCAGGGGCACGTAGGTGTGCACCGGGTCCCGGGTGATGACCACCCCGGCGGCGTGGGTGCCGGAGTCCTTGGGCATGTCCTCGATGGCCAGGGCCGTCTCGATGACGTTGCGGCACCGCTCGTCTTCGTCCATCTTGTCCCGGAGCTGCTTGGAGGTGCGTATGGCGTCGCTCAAGGTGATCTTGAAGTCGTTGGGGATGGCTTTGGCCAGCTCGTTCTCCTCGGCGAAGGTGAGTCCCAGGGCCTTGGAGACGGACCGGACGGCGTTTTTGGCCTTCAGGGTGTTGAAGGTGATGATCTGGGCCACCCGGTCCGCGCCGTACTTGCGCTTGACGTAGTCCACCACCTCGCCGCGCCGCCGCTCGCAGAAGTCCATGTCAATATCGGGCATGGAGACCCGCTCGGGGTTCAAAAACCGCTCGAAATAGAGGCTATACTTGATGGGGTCCACGTCCGTGATGTGCAGGCAGTAGCTGACCACGCTCCCCGCCGCGCTGCCCCGCCCGGGGCCCACGGGGATACCGCTCCTCTTGGCGAACATCACGAAATCCTGGACGATGAGGAAGTAATCGGTAAAGCCCATGCGGTCGATCATGTCGAGCTCGTACCTAAGCTGCTTTCTCACCTCCGGGCGGTCGCCGTAGCGCTCAGAAAAGCCCTCCTCGCACAGCTTCTCCAGGTATTCTTTTGAGGTGTACCCCTCCGGCACGTCGAATTTCGGCAAGTGGTAGTGGCCGAACTCAAATTCCAGGTTGCACCTGTCCGCGATAAGCTGTGTGTTGTCCGCCGCCTCCGGGTGGTCGGGGTAGAGGGCGCGCATCTCCTCCTCGGACTTTAAGTAGAGGCCGTCGGCGTTGAATTTCATGCGGTTGGGGTCGTCCACGGTCTTCCCCGTCTGGATGCACATGAGCACATCCTGGGCGTAGGCGTTCTCCCGCTTTAAATAGTGGACGTCATTTGTGAGCACCAGGGGGATGCCCGTCTCCCGGGAAAGCCTGATGAGGCCCCTGGCGGCGGTGCGCTCCTCCGGGATGGCGTGGTCCTGAATTTCCAGGTAGTAGTTGCCCTCTCCGAAGATACTGAGGAACTCCAGCGCCGTCTTTTTCGCCTCGTCATAGCGGTCCTGGAGGATATACTGGGGGACCTGGCCCTGGATGCACGCCGACAGGGCGATGAGGCCCTCCGCGTGGCGGCGCAAAAGGTCCATGTCGATCCGGGGCTTCATGTAAAAGCCCTCCACAAACCCCATGGACACCAGGTAGCAGAGATTTTTATACCCCGTCTCGTTCTTGCAAAGGAGGATGAGGTGGTAGCGGACAGAGTCCTCCCCGTGGTCCTTGTCGAAGCGGGTGCGGGGGGCGACGTAGACCTCGCAGCCGATGATGGGCTTGACGCCCTCCTTCTTGCACTCCTTATAGAAGGCCACGGCGCCGTACATGACGCCGTGGTCGGTGATGGCAAGGCTGGTCTGTCCCAGCTCCCGGGCCCTGTGGGCAAGCTCCTTTATCCGGCAAGCGCCGTCCAGGAGGCTGTATTCCGAGTGGACATGCAGGTGTGTAAAGGCCATTTCAGTTCCTTTCTCCCGCGGCGGTCTCCGCCAGCTCCCGGAGCTGCCGGAGGCGGTGGTTGAGGCCGGATTTGGTGATGGGCGGGTCAAAAAGCTCCGCAAGCTCCGCTAAGCTCATCTCCGGGTTTTCCTCCCGGAGCCGCGCCGTCTCCCGGAGCTTTTCCGGCAGGGCCGCCAATCTCCCGGTGTCCCGGAGGGTCCGGATGGCCGCAAGGCAGGAGGCGCTGGCCTCCACGGCTTTCGTGACGTTGGCGGTGTCGCAGTTGACCTTGCGGTTTATAAGGTTCGTCATGCCCTTTTCAATTTTGGCGGACATGACGCTCATGGCCGCCACCGGCGCCCCGGCGGTGGTCAGCAGGTCCTCGATGGTGTCGCTCTGCTTAAAATAGATGACGTAGTTGCCGCCGCGCCGGATGCCCTTGGGCTCAAAGCCCATGTCGTGGAAGAGGGCCGTCAGCTCGCGGCTGACGGTGTAGTGGCCGGTGACCAGCTCCAGATGGTAGCGCCGCAGGGGGTCCGTGACGCTGCCCCCCGCCAGGAACGCCCCCCGGAGGAAGGCGGCCCGGGCGGCCTCGTCCTCCAAGATTCCCAAATTCACGTGGTGGCGGACGATCCCCTCCGGCTCGTAGCCCAGGGCGTCCAAAATCTTCTCTAAGCTCTCCCGGCTCGTCACGGTAAAGACCCGCTTTCCGGTGTCCCCCCGCTCCGGGCGTCCGTCAAAGCTGACGCCGAAGGCCCGGGAGAAGAGCCGGGGCAGTCGGGCGGCGAAGGCGTCGGACGAGGTGACGATCCGGGCCTCCCGCCCGTCAAAGCGGTTGCAGAAGAGGAGCGCCCCGTAGCACTCCGCCACGGCGGCGGGCCGGGCCCCGATCTCGGCCCGGCACAGCTCATTTTTGACTTCCGACGAAAAAGACATCTCCCCGCCTCACGACTTGGCAATATCCCGGTGGACGCACTCCGTCTCCCGGCCCTGCTCCCGGAGGTGCCTTGCCAGGGCCTCCGTGACGGCCACGGAGCGGTGCCGCCCGCCGGTACAGCCCACGCAGACGGTGAGGGTCATCTTCCCCTCCTCCTCGTAATTGGGCAGGAGGAAGTCCACCATATCTTCCAGTTTTTTTAAAAACTCCCTGGACCGCTCGGAGTCCATCACGTAGTTATAGACGTCGCTCTCCAGCCCCGTGCGGTTCGTGAGCTCCGGCACGTAGAAGGGGTTGGGCAAAAAGCGCACGTCGAACACCAGATCCGCCTCGATGGGGATGCCGTACTTAAAGCCGAAGGACATGACGGTGACCCGAAGCCGCTCCTCCTCCCCCGCCCCGAACATCCGGAAAAGCGTGCGCTGGAGCTTCCCAAGGGTCAGGCCCGTGGTGTCGATGACGTAATCCGCCCGCTCCCGGACCCGCTCCAGCATCTTGATCTCCCGCCGGACGGCGCTCTCAAGGCCGGAGGTCTCGGAGTCCAGGCCGGAGGTCTCGGAGTCCAGGGGGTGGCGGCGGCGGGTCTCCTTGTAGCGCTTGACGATGGTCTCCACCGTGGCGTCCACGTAGAGGATCTTGTAGTCAAACCCCATGGTCCGCAGCTCGTCGAGGGCCGCGAAGAGCTGGTCGAAGCCGTCCCGGGAGCGGATGTCCGACACCAGCGCCACGCGCTCGTAGCGGCCCCTGGTGGCGGCGCACAGCTCCGCGAATTTCGGCATCAGCGCCGCCGGCATATTGTCCACGCAGTAGAAGTCCAGGTCCTCCAGCGCCGCCGCCACGCGGCTCTTTCCCGCGCCGGAGAGGCCGGAAATAATAAGCATCTCCATAGGTTTCCCCCGCTTTCGTAAGTTCCCGCGTACCCGCAGGGCCCGCTCAAAGGACGATCTTTACCTCCGGCTCAAGCCTCACGCCAAAGCGCTCATAGACCCGCTCCGTCACCTGGGACATGAGGGTATAGACGTCCGAAAAGGTGGCGTTCCCTAAATTTACGATAAACCCCGCGTGCTTTTCGGAGACCTGGGCATCCCCCACCCGGAGGCCCTTGAGGCCGGCCTCGTCGATGAGCTTGGAGGCGTAGCCGCCCTCCGGGCGCTTGAAGGTGCTGCCGGCGGAGGGGTAATTGAGGGGCTGCTTCTCCCGGCGGCGGGCGGATAAGTCCTCCATGGTCTCCCGGATCTTTCTGGGGTCCCCGGGGCGCAGCCGCAGGATGACGGAGAGGATGGCCCCGCCCTTTTGGAAGACGGAGGTACGGTAGCCAAAGCCGCACTCCTCCCCAGGGAGCACCCGGATCTGTCCCCGGGTGTCCACGAAGGTCACGGACTCCACGATGTCCCGCATCTCTCCCCCGTAGGCCCCGGCGTTCATGTAGACGGCCCCGCCCACGGAGCCGGGGATGCCGTGGGCAAACTCCATCCCCGTGAGGCCCTGGTCCCGGGCCCCGGCGGCCACGCGGGAGAGGGTCACCCCCGCCCCGCAGATGACGCTGTCCCCGGAAAACCGCAGGGTATCGAGGCGCGCGGTGCTGAGGGCCACGGCCTCGTGCCCCCCGTCGGAGACAAGCAAATTTGAGCCGTTGCCCAGGAGGAAATAGGGGATTTCCCGGGCGTTCAGCTCCCGGAGGAGCCAGACGAAGGCCCCGATGCTCTTGGGCTCGACGAGCGCCGACACAGGCCCCCCGATCTTAAAGGTGGTGTGGCGGCTCATGGGCTCGCCCAGGGTGACGCCCGTCTCCGGGTACTCCCGGCGCGTATCCGCCAAAAGGCGGTCAATTTTTTCGATCATTTGCCCTCCAGGCTGTCAAAATAGTCGTCCAACTGCTCGGTGAAGTCCTTGCCGGAGTTGAGGCCCATGCGCTTCTGGCGGTTGTTCATGGCGGCGACCTCGATGATCACGGCCAAATTCCGGCCCGGGCGGATGGGCATCACGATGTACGGGACCTTCACGCCCAGAATGTCGATGGTGTCCGTGTCGGAGCCCAGACGGTCGTAGGAGTTCTCCTGGTTCCAGTTCTCCAGCTTAATGACCAGGTCCACCTTCTCGCTCCACTTCACCGCGCCGTTGCCGAAGATGCGCCGGACGTCCACCACGCCGATGCCGCGAAGCTCGATATAGTTGCGGATGAGCTCCGGCGCCGTGCCGGTGAGGGTGGTGGAATTTACTTTCTTGATAATTACCGCGTCGTCGGAGATAAGGTGGTGGCCGCGCTTTATAAGCTCGATGGCCGTCTCGGATTTGCCCATGCCGGACTCGCCCAAAATGAGCACGCCCTCGGAGTAGACCTCCATGAAGACGCCGTGGCGCATGATCTGGGGGGCCAGGGCGTTATTGAGCTTGGTGGTGAGCTCGATGATGAGCTCGCTGGTCTCCCGGTGGGACTTGAGGATGGTGACGTCGTGCTCCCGGGCGGAGTCCAGGGTCCCCTCCGGGATGTTCACGTCGTGGGCGATGATGATGGCGGGGACGCCGCTCTCCATGAGCACGTCCAGCTTCCGGCGGCGCTCCTCCTCGGAGAACTGCTGGAGGTACGCGTCCTCGTTCCAGCCCAGGATCTGGATGCGTTCGGTGGTGAAGTTGGTGTAAAAGCCGGTGAGCTGAAGCCCGGGCCGGTTTATGACGGCGGTGGTGATGAGCTTTTTGTCGTAATCGCTGGAGGCGCACAGCACCTCCAGGCCCACCTGCTCCACCAGCTGCTTTAAGGGCATCCCGTGCAGAGTATCCATAGTCCGTCCTCCTTCGGCGTTCGTAACAAATAGTATGCCTATAATTTTATACAAAAGTTGTGAATTTGGCAAGTCCCCGGGCCGTAGAAAATATTTTTTATGAGGCAAAAATTTTTCTTGCATTTTCCGATAAGTTCTGCTACAATATATGAGCTTGCGAATTTTAGTATTTCACTGCAAGGAGGTGCAGCAGATGGCAAAGTGTGAATTTTGCGGCAAGGGCGTCTCATTTGGTATTCAGGTGAGCCACTCCCACAGAAGATCCAACCGTACCTGGAAACCGAATGTCAAACGTGTCAAGGCCGTGGTCGACGGCTCTCCCCGCCACGTTTACGTCTGTACACGGTGCCTCCGCAGCGGCAAGGTCACCCGCGCGGTGTAATTTTCAATAAGATCGTCCAAAAAAGCTCCTGAATTCCCCGGAATTCAGGAGCTTTTTTTATTTTTGAAGACAAAGAGCTTGCCGGTGATGTAGTTGGCGATGACGACGATGACCTGGCCGGCCACCTTGACCCAGGCCTCAGAAAAATGGAGGAGCGTGGCGAAGACGAGGAAGACGGCCTCCTCTAAAAGGAGGGAGAAGATCCGGGCGGCGGTGAAGTCCCGGAGCTGCGGCCAGAGGGCGGCCTTGTCCCAGCCGCCGTTTTCAAACACAAAGGCCTTGTTGGTGACGAAAGAGAAAGCCACCGCCGCCACCCAGGCCGGGATATTGGCGACGATCCCGGGGGCAAACAGATTGATGGGGAAATAGACGGCGAAATTCACCACGGTGGAGAGAACGCCAAAGACGAGGTAACTGAGTATCTCCTGGTATTTCAGCACGGTGGGCCGCAAAAATTTTGGGATCACGGGCTCGAGGAAGGAGTAAAACTTCGATTTTTTCCGCTCCATGGTCTCACTTGTCCTCCGTACAGGAGTGGGGCTGGAGGTTCAAAAAGAGCTCATAGAGCTGCCGGTGCTTTTTGTTGATGACCGTCAGGATAAGGCCCACCATCCAGAAGAGCACCGCCACCACCAGAAGCCCCACGGAGGCGATGAGCGTGGGGAACCGGGGCACAAGGCCGCTGCGCCAGTATTCCGCCAGCACCGGGATGAACGCCCCCAGCCCCGCCGCGCCGAAGAGGGCGGCAAAAAGCCCAAAGAAGGCCATGGGCCGGTAGTCCCGGAAGAGGAGGAAGATCATCCGGAGGACCTTCAGGCCGTCCCGGACGGTGTTGAGCTTCGATACGCTCCCCTTGGGCCTATCGCGGTAGCTGACGGGGATCTCCCGGAGGTAGAAATTCTTATCCAAGGCGTGGATGGTCATCTCCGTCTCGATCTCAAAGCCGTGGGAGAGCACCGGGAAGGTCTTGACGAACAGGGGGCTGAAGGCCCGGTAGCCCGTCATGATGTCCCGGACGGAGCTGTGGAACAAAAGGTTGATGAGCCCCCGGACCACCCGGTTGCCCATGTTGTGGAAGGGCCGCTTGTTCTCCGTAAAATACGTGGCGGAAAGCCGGTCCCCGATGACCATGTCGGCCCCCTCCTCCAGCACGAGCCGCGCCATCTCCGGGGCGTTCTCGGCGGGGTAGGTGTCGTCGCCGTCGGCCATCACGTAGCAGTCGGCGTCGATCTCGCGGAACATGGCGCGGATGACGTTCCCCTTGCCCTGGCGGCGCTCGTAGCGGACGATGGCCCCGGCGCGCCGGGCGATCTCGTCCGTGCCGTCGGTGGAGTTGTTGTCGTAGACGTAGATGTCGGCCTCCGGCAGGGCAGCCCTGTAGTCAGAAACCACCTTGGCCACGGTCTGGGCCTCGTTATAGCAGGGGATCAGTACCGCTATCCGGCTTTTCATGGTGTCCCTCCTTTTTGTTTCCTTTCAAAAAGACGCTGAGCCCCATGAGCAGGGGCGTGGCGTACATATACGGCAGGGCGTAGCGGACGCCGTTCCAGGTATAGGTGGGCCCGGCGACGCAAATGAGAATGCCCATCACCGACGGGAGCAGCGCCAGAAGGAGCTTTTTGTCCCGCCGGCGCAGGGCGCGGGTCACAAAATACGCCGTCAGCCACGTGTTAAACCCGGCGCTTCCAAAGAGCATCAGCACGGGCAGGGTGTCCATGGACGCCACATAGGTGTAAAGCAAATTTTTCGCCGGCCTCAGCGCCGGAGGGTCGCTGAAATTGAAGTTTTCGTAGACCTCCAGGTTGTCGTAAAATATCAAATTCCGGGCGTCTGGGTAGTAAAAGCCGCAGGAATTGGCCAGCGTCGCCTGGAAATACGTCCCCGGGTGGCGGAAAAACTGGGACCCCCACACGCCCATATAACGGATGAGGGCACGGGTGTCGCCGTGGTAGGCGATCTTCACCGGGTCGCTGAGGTCCGGGTTGTAGATGCCGTTTTCAAGACTCTCGTAATCGAGCACCGCCCCGATGATCTCCCGCTCCTCCGCTGTCACGTCCTCCGGGTGGTCCCGGACGTACCTGGCGGTCTGCTGGAAGGGCACGGAAAGCGCCTCCGCCACGGAGCCGGCGGGGATGTCCAGCGCCGGGAGGAGGATCTTTTCATATCCCGCGTTCAAAAGGCACGCCGCCGCCAGGGCCACGGCCGCAAGGAGCCGGGCGCGGTCCTTGCGGATAAGCGCCCAGACGAGGAGCACCAGAAGACAGGGGATCAGCACGTACACGCCGTTTTTCCGCAAAAGGCACATAAGCAGCGCCGTGACGCCCAGGATAATTGGCCTCCCCCGCCTATGGGGCAGATACAGGCACCGGATGAGGAGCGTCACGAAGAGCACCGTGACGGCGGAGAAGAGGGCGTCCTTCACGGCGGCGGTGAGGTACGAGGGGTACACCACCGCGAGGGCGTAAACGGCCACGCTCACGAGCCTCCAGGGCCGGGCCACGCCCAGGTCCGCCATGGTCTTGACGGTGTACGCCAGGATCGCGGAGCAGACGAGGCTCTGGCAGAGGATGAAGACGAAGATGCCCACGTCATAGGAGTCGAAGAGCGCGCCGCCCAGCCACACGAAGCTCCCCATGAGCATGGAGGAGAAGGGCGGCCAGTGGGCCGTCATGGGCTGGAGGCCGAGAAACTGCTCGATCTGGAAGTGGGCGTCGTACTCGATGCCCACGGGGTAGCGGATCACCGCGAAGGGCAGCCAGCAAAGGAAGATTGCCGCCCAGGAGGCGAGAAACGGGTGGCGCTCCAGGGCCTTGGGGACCTTCGGCTCCCAGGCGGCGAGCTTTTTCGCCAGCGCCTTCAGCCACCGAAGGGCCGTGGAGACGAGGGCCATAAGGCCGAGGTACGTCAAGACCGTCAGGGCGGCGCTGACAATGCCGTCATAGAGGACCCCCCAGCCGTCCGTGGCGTTGAAGGACCAGCCCAAAAGCCACATGAGGGCCACGGCGACGGTAAAGACCCGCTCCCACCCCCGGACAGGCGGCTCCGGGGCGTACCGGACCCCCAGAGCGGCGGCGAAAATCACCAAAAGGGTGAAAAGCCCGTAGGGAAAGAGCATGGAGATGAGCTGCCCGATCCCCACGCCGCCCCCGGTGGAGAGGAGCAAATTTCCGGTAAGGACGCGAAAAGCCAGGTACATAAGCAGGGTCTTCCCCGCCGGAAGCAGTATTTTCACGGTTTTTTTCACGCGGAAAGCCCCCTTTTCAAAAACCCCTCATCTGCCGCTGATCTGGATGCCGTAGTAGGTGGAGACAAAGTCGTTGGGCCACGCCCGGGGGTCGTCCACAAGCTCCGTAAGGCCCCAGTAGGCGCTGTACTTTGTGGCGGGGCGGATGATGTCCACCGTGACCTCGCTGAGCCCCTCCGCCTTGGCCTCGGCGACGCGCTGTTCCCGCAGGCCGTAGGCCACGTGGGTGTTCCAGATGTCGTAGGTCCCCACGATCAGTGAAAAGGCGGTGACCACGAGGAGCGCCGCCCCCAGGCACCCGCACAGCTCCGCCCTGCCCGCCCGGAGAAACGCCGGGACCAGCATGGCGATGGCGAGGATGAGCAGCGCGGCGGTGGCGCAAAAGCACCGCTCCGGGTAGTAGCTGGCCACGGTCAGCATGTAGTTCCCCGCCACGGCCCCGAAGACCAGCGCGGCGGAGACGGTGAGCCTGTCCCTATCGAGCTTGAGAAAGACGCCCAGGGCGAAGGCCGCCGCCCAGACGCCCAGGAGCACGCCGCCAAATTCCCGCAGGACCCCGGTGGCGTTATTGAAATTCCTGAGGAGCGTCCCAAGGGTCATATCGGACCCCTTGGCGTTCAGCTCCGCCGGCATCAGCATCATGAGGAGATACCCCGCAGCGGCCGCAACCACGGGGATAAAGAGCCACGTCCGGAGGCTCCGCTTTTTGAGGATCTTCCCAAGAATAAGAAAAAGCGCGGCAAGGATAATTCCAATGAAGGAGGTGACCTCCGACCACATCCCGAAGGGCAGGGCCAGGACGGAGAAGAGGATCTTCCGCCAGAGGGCCGTCTTTTTTCGCCCGTCCAGGTAGTCGGAGATATAGGGCCGCAGGAACAAAAGCCCGGCCGCCAGCGCCCAGAGGTAGTTGACGGACCCCAGCTGCCAGAGGGCCACCTGCCCGAACACGGGCATGAAGTACCACACGGCGCAGAAAACCGCCGCCAGCAGCAAAACGTTCTCCCCGGTCCCCCGGTGGGCCGTCCTATAGAGAAGGTAGATAAACGCCGTAAAGACGGCGGCGTTGACCACGTCAAAGACGGGCTTGGGCCAGATCATGAAGAGCTGTCCCAGCCCGTGGCTTATGAGCCGCCCGTTCATGACCTCAGCGTGGGCGGCCATGGAGGGGAACACGTCCCAGACCCGCGTTATCCACTGCTGGGTCTTGAAGTTCACCATGTAGGTGAAGTCGTCGGCGCAATAGGGCGTCAGCAGATTCAAAAGGAGCATGAAGGCCGCGATAACGCCGAGGACGATATAGAGCGCCGTGCGGGAGGCGTTGAGACGTTTAAGCCGCTCCATCGTTTATTCTTCCTCCCCGGAGCTTGTTTTACCGCTTCTCTCCCGGAAGGCGAAAAAGCGCTGGCCCACGTAATTGAGGAGCACGAAAAGGCCCATGCCCACCAGCATGGCGATGTTGTCCCGCACCGTCTCGGAAGCGCCGGAGAGGATGAGGCGCACCAGGGGCTTTGCCGCGCCGTAGGCGATGAGGTAGCAAAGGGCGATGTTGATGACGAACCGGATGACCGTCCCCGCGCCCTTTTCCGTATTTTTAAAGGTGAAATACTTATTGAGGAAGTAGCTCAGGATGCTCCCGAAGAAGTAGTTGGCGGCGGAGGACACCCAGTAGTCAAAATGCAGGAGGTTATAAAACCCGAACATGATGGCGGTGCCGAAGAGGGTGTTGACGACGCCCACGATGATGAACTTCCAGAAGGTCTTATCGAAGAATTTGGCGATGAACGCTTTGAGCTTGTCCGCCATGTCAGTCACCGCACTCCCTTGAGATGATAAATCTGGGCCTATGCAGACTCTGCCGGAAGGTCCGGCCCAGGTAGTAGCCGATGATTCCGAGGCACAGGAGCACGCACGCCAGGGCCAAAAGCCCCATCACCGCCAAAAACACCAGCCACCCGCCGGCCTCCCCGCCCACGATGGCGAAAAGCACGCCGGTGACCACGGCGATGAGGGCGAAGAGCACGCCAGAGACCGTGGCCAGCTGCATGGGGGCGGCGGAGAAGGCCGTCACCGAGGACACGGCGTAGCGCGCCAGGGACTTGAAGGACCACTTGGAGACCCCCGCCATCCGCTCCGCCACGTCGAACTCCACCTCGGCGCGCCGAAAGCCCACAAAGGCGGTGAGGCCCCGGAAAAAGACCTCCTCCTCCGAAAGGGAAAGGAGGGTGTCCACGGCCTTGCGGTCCATGAGCTTGAAGTCCGAGGAGCGCTTCATATCGAGCTTTGCGAGCTTGGAGATCACGGCGTAAAAGGCGTTGGCGCACAGCTTGTGGAAGCCGGACTCCTCTCCCCTGTCGCGCTTGACGCCCTCCACCATCTCAAAGCCCTGCTGCCAGAGGGCGTACATCTCGGGAAGCTTCTCCGGCGGGTGCTGAAGGTCGCAGTCCATCACGGCCACGCAGTCGCCCCGGGCCCGGGAGAGCCCCGCGAAGATTGCACGGTCCTTCCCGAAATTCCGGGAGAAGGAGACGCCCCGGACGCGCGTATCCCGCTCGTGGGCGCGCAAAATGGCCTCCCACGTCCCGTCCTTGGAGCCGTCGTCCACAAAAACGAGCTCATAGGGGATGCCCGCGTCCCGGAGGACCCCGGCCACCGTCCCGGCGGCGTTTTCTACCGATTCCTCCTCGTTAAAGGCGGGTATGACGACAGAGAGCAGCTTGTCCATGGTCTCTACCTCTTTTCATCTTTATCCGTTCCGTTCCATTAAACCACGTTCGTCCCGCGAATTCAAGAAATACGGGAAAAAATTAATAAGTTACTCCTCCCGCTCCCCGCGCTCCCGGATGAGGAGGCGGATGGGGGTCCCCTCGAGGCCGAAGGTGGAGCGGATCTGGTTCTCCAGGTAGCGCTGGTAGGAGAAGTGGAAGAGCTCCGAGGAATTACAGAAGACCACAAAGGTGGGGGGCCTGACGCTGACCTGGGTCATGTAGAAGATCTTGAGCCGCCGGCCCTTGTCGGTGGGGGGCTGGACCCGGGCCTGGGCGTCACTGAGGACGTTGTTGAGAAGGCCCGTGGTGATGCGGCGGTTAGCCTGCTCGTTTACAGAGTTCGCAAGCTCGAAGATCCGCTCCACCCGCTGTCCCGTGAGAGCCGAGACAAAGAGGATGGGGGCGTAGGGCATGAAGGATAGGTCCCGCCGGATGTCGGCCCGGAGCTTGTCCATGGTCCTGTCGTCCTTCTCCACTAAGTCCCACTTGTTGACTAAAATGACGGATGCTCTGCCCGCCTCGTGGGCCATGCCCGCCACTTTTGTGTCCTGCTCGGTGACGCCGTCCCGGGCGTCCAGCATGATGAGGCACACGTCGCACCGCTCGATGGCGAGCTTGGCCCGCATGACGGAGAACTTCTCCACCCGGTCCTCCACCCTGGACTTCCGGCGCATACCGGCGGTGTCGATGAGCACGAATTTGCCGTATTTATTCTCAAAGGGCGTGTCCACCGCGTCCCGGGTGGTGCCGGCCACATCGGAGACGATGACCCGCTCCTCCCCTAAAATCTTGTTGACGATGGAGGATTTGCCCACGTTGGGCTTGCCGATGAAGGCCAGCTTCACGGCCTCCCCCTCCTCCCCGTTCTCCTCCTCCGGGGGGAAGTACTTGAGGCACTCGTCGAGAATATCCCCGGTGCCGTGGCCGTGGAGGGCCGAGAGGGCCACGGGGTCCCCGAGGCCGAGGGCGTAGAACTCATAAATTTCCGGGTTCACGGGGCCAGTGGCATCCATCTTGTTCACCGCCAGCACCACGGGCTTGCCGCTTTTTTGGAGCATGGCCGCCACCTCCTGGTCGGAGGCGGTGACGCCGGTGGTGATGTCGCACACAAAAATAATGACGTCGGCGGAGTCGATGGCGATGAGCGCCTGCTCCCGCATGAAGGTCAAAATTTCGCTGTCGGTGTCCGGCTCGATGCCGCCGGTGTCCACGATGTCAAAGCTCCGCCCGGCCCAGTCGCACTTGGCGTAGAGCCTGTCCCGGGTGACGCCGGGGGTGTCCTCCACGATGGAGAGCCGCTGCCCGGCCAATCTATTGAATAAAAGGCTCTTCCCCACATTGGGCCGCCCCACAATAGCAACTAAGGGTCTCATGTGTTCCTCCTGATCTGTTTTCTCCCCCGATGAGGGGTGCGCGCTCTGTGTCGATCATGATACGAACCGCTCAGGAAATACGCTGCCTTTGCTCTAATACCTCTATCTTAAATACGTCTTCAGTCCCGCCCAGATCCGTGAGAAATACGATCGCCACCAAATCTCCCGCTTGCAGATCGGAAACGGAAACCGTTTTGTTATCTCGCTCGATCACAAGGTCCTCGTATAAACGAAGGGTCAATTTCTCCTGATAAGGTTCATAGTTACGCTCTATAGTCTCTACCGTCATCATACTTTCAGCCGGGGAGACATTTCCGTCAATATCCGTTATCTTCGCGTATACGGTATTGACATCGATCTGACCCTTGCCATCCTTATCAAGGGCATGATACCCGATCCCAATGCCGGCCGTAAAGCTGATACCAATCGTTAATACCAAAAAGGTCAGGACCGCGCCTAACGCCACATGGAAGGGGGCGGGCATGGGTTTACGCGCGTTGGTCGTGTCTTCTAAGGCTCGATTGATATTGCGTTTATATATCCGATAATAAACCGCGCAAAAGATAATAAGAACGATCACGAGGGCCAGAATAACAAAAATAAATACCGGCATTTCGTTTTCACCCTTTCATATCCCGAAGGTTTCCTTGAAAAAGTAATAGTAGCTTCTCGTAACGACTAGATCTCTACCGTCGTTCATGGTCAAGATGAATTTCATGAAAAGCGTCGGAGATATTCTTTTGATTTTGTCTTTCGCAACGATCACCGAGTTGCTGATACGCAAAAACTTATCAGGATCTAGGAGGTTCCCGATTTTGTATAATCGCTCCTTTGACAGATAAGAATTTTCCTGCGTATAGACTTCAACACAATGCCCAAAAGCTTCAAGCGAAACGATCTCGTCCACCGAGAGGAAAACCTGTTCAGCCGTTTTCTTGTCTTTTACTATGAGGCTGTCCATGTAACGGCTGCTTTCGGTCAACTGGAGATCCGCGTTATCATCTATCTCTATTCCGTGCTCTGTTAGAGCAGCTTCAATCTCCCGATAGCGCGCCTGGCTGACGGATAGCTTTACTTTCAAGTATAAACTTCCTTCCTTGAGGATTAAACTGCCTCTGTCTTACACAATATAGCATTCTTTAAATCTGATTTCAACCGGCTGAGAACACTTTGCAGATATAGAAACATAGCTTGCACTTTGGGGTTGAGAAGATAATGCGGCGGTCAGGATCGTTTACTGCCGCCGCAACGCGATGACCGGAAATCGTCTGTTCTCCTTCGTCTATCCGATTTGCTCATGTCACGCCAAAAACACTTCCAAAAGCCGCTCGCCGCCGTTGTCCATGGGGGTGACGGGGACGCCGAGGGCGGCTTCGGCCTCCTCCACGGTGACGTCGTCTAAAAAGACGTTCTTCCCGTCCCGGAGCATCCGGTTTGTGATATAGACCCGCTCCCCCAGGTCACGGCCACGAAGCTGGGCGATGAGGTCCCGGCCCGTGATGAGGCCCGCCACATCGATGGAGTGGCCGAAGAAGTCGTTGACAATAGGGATGATGTCCACACGGATGTTGGGATATTTCGCCCTTGCCAGGTCCCGGAGCTCCGTCAGGGTCTTCGCGGCGGAAACGCCGGTGGCGATGACGGCATGGGTGCCCTTTGCGGGGCCCGCGCTTGCCTCCAGCGCCTCCTCAAACTCCGCGTATAGGAGCCGCAGGAGCCCCACGCCGTTTTCAAGCTGGGGGTAGCCCTCGTAAAAATCGTCCGGCGGGATGGGCAGACCGGCCTTCAAATACATCTCGTCGGAGCAGAAGAAAATCCGCCCGCCGTGGCGCTTTTTGCACTTTTCCCCATATTTTTCCACCTGTGCCACGGTCTTTCCCGCCAGCTCCTTATCGAAGGGCTTTAAGGGGTAGAGCCCCTCCCGGAATTTTGTGAGGCCCACGGGGATGACGGAGCAGCTTTTCACGTGGGGCGAAAGGCGCGCGAGCCTTCGCATGGTGCGCTGAAGCTCTTTCCCGTCGTTGAGGCCGGGACAGCAGACGATCTGGCAGTTCATCTCAATCCCGGCATGGGCGAAGCGCTTCATGATCTCGATGCCCCGCCCGGCGTTTTTGTTCCCAAGCATCTCACACCGGAGCTTGGGGTCCATGGTGTGGACGGAGACGTTGATGGGGGAAATTTTAAGGTCGATGACGCGCTGCACCTCCCGCTCCCCCATGTTGGTGAGGGTGAGGTAGGAGCCGGTGAGGAAGGAGAGGCGCACGTCGTCGTCCTTGAAGTACAGCGTCTCCCGCATTCCCGGGGGCATCTGGTCCACGAAGCAGAAAACGCAGTTGTTGGCGCAGGAGCGCATCCCGTCCATCAGATACTCCTCAAAAGTGAGGCCCGCGTCCTGCCCCGGATCCTTCTCCACGGTGACGTCGAGGGTCCCGCCGTCCCGCTCCAGGGTGAAGACGCTCTCCTCGTCGTAGGCGTAGTACATATAGTCCAGAACATCCGTTATTTTATTGCCGCCCACGGCCAGGAGCCTGTCCCCCGGGGCTATCCCCGCCCTCTCGGCGGGGGAGCCGGGAGCGACGGACTTTATTTTATTTCGCTGGCCTGACATACCGCGCCCTCCCATAACGAAAAAGCGGCGGGTCAGCCCCGCCGTTTTTCCCTGATTGAAATTACTCGTTCACAGATACGACTTCACGGCCATTGTATGTGCCGCAGGCCTTGCAGGCTCTGTGGGGCAGATGAAGCTCGCCGCACTTGGGGCAAGCCACGAGAGCGGGGACGGTCAGCTTCCAGTTGGAGCCGCGACGCCTGTCTCTCCTCGCCTTGGACACTTTCCCCTTCGGTACCGCCATAATGACACCTCCTACGAAAAAATCAGTCTTTCTCCAGAAGCTGCCCTAAAGCGAGCCATCTGGGGTCCGGGTCCTCCGCGCAACCGCAGGGGCCTTCGTTCAGATCCTTACCGCATTTCGGGCACAGCCCCTTGCAATCCTCCCGGCAGAGGAGCCTGGGCTCGAAATTGAAGATCAACGCGTCCCGCATGATCTCCTCAAGGTCGACGGAGCCGTCCTCGATGAGATAAAAGTCCACGCTGTCCTGGTCCTCCAGCTCCTGGGCGAGATAGACCTTCACGTCCAGCTCCAGGGGCTTTTGGAATTCCTTGAGGCACCTGGCGCACTGACAGAGCATGTCCGCCCGGATGCCGGCGCGAAGCTCCAGTAGTCCCGCGTGGTTCTCCACAAGTCCCGTGACGGTTATGGGCGTCAGGTACTTCAAAACGCCGTCAAAGTCAAGGTCCGTGGGGTCAAGCGTGAACGCAAAGCTCTCTTTTCCACCGGGCGTGGCGATGAGCTCCCGTAAATCAAGCCTCACGCCCCACACCCCTTTCAAGTCGCGCTATGGTATTATAGTTGAATTTTCCGGCGTTGTCAAGACTTTTTTCTGGGGGAGGAATAATAAAATATTTAATTTCTAATGACCCCCAAAATGCCCCCGTTGGGCGAGGGTTAAGTGCCCCCGGAGGGAAGGGTTAATGAAATTGCGGCGTAGCCGCCCCTTTGAAAGCCCCTCCCTTTGGGAGGGGGCAGGGGGTGGGGGTATAGTCGGATATACGGACCCACCCTGCCCATCGCTTCGCTCGGGCACCCCTCCCGGAGGGAGGGGCTAATGAGATCGCGGCGAAGCCGCAACCTTTTTGCCCTCCCCGCTTAGGCGGGGAGGGGTAGGGGTGAGGTGAGAAGGTAGCAAATCAGGAAGTAGTCGGATGAACGCACCCTCTCACCTCATCCGTCGCTAACGCGCCACCTTCCCCGCCCTGCGGGGAAGGCTAAAGTGGTTGCGGCCCTCCGGGCCGCTTATTTTATTTTTCATGTTTTAAAATTGCCTCCCATCTGCTATAATGGAGAAAAAACCGGCGGGGGCGGGGTATGAAGGAATTTAGAGTTAATCAAAATGACGCCGGGCAACGGGTGGACCGGTTCGTGGGGAAGGCGGCGCCGCTGCTGCCGGAGGCGCTGCTGCAAAAATATATCCGCTTAAAGCGGGTCAAGGTCAACGGGAAGGCCGCGAAAAGGGACGCGCGGCTGGCTTTCGGGGACACCGTACAAATTTATATTAATGATGAGTTTTTTGACCGGCCCACGGAGGAGAACTCTTGGCTCAAAATAAACGTGCCCCGGGTCCGTGTGGTCTACGAGGACGAAAATATCCTTCTGGCGAACAAGCTGGCGGGGGTGCTGTGCCACGCCGGGGACGGGTGGGAATTTAATACCCTCATCGCCAACATCAAAGCCTACCTCTATAAAAAAGGCGAGTGGGACCCCAAGGCGGAGAACTCCTTCTCCCCCGCTCTCGCCAACCGCATCGACCGGAATACCCAGGGTCTGGTCATCGCCGCCAAGAACGCCCCGGCCCTCCGGGTGCTGGACGAAAAGATCAAAAACCGGGAGATCGACAAATTCTACCTTGCCGCCGTCCACGGCGCACTGGAGCCGCCGGAGGGGGAGCTTTCCGGGTATCTCTTCAAGGACGCCGTGAAAAACCGGGTATACGTCCGGGAAAAGCCGGAGCCGGGGGCGCTCACGGCCAGGACCCGCTATAGGACCCTCCGGGTGAAAAACGGCCTTGCTCTTTTGGAGTGTGAGCTTTTGACGGGCCGCACCCACCAGATCAGGGCCCAGCTGGCCGCCGCCGGGCACCCCCTGGTGGGGGACGGGAAGTACGGCACGGACAAGGCCACCGCAGCCCTCCCGGGACAGGCGCTGTGCTCCTATAAGCTCCGGTTTTCCTTTAAAACCGGCGCCGGGGTCCTCGATTATCTCAATAAAAGGGAATTTCAGATCCCCGAGCCGGATTTTGTCGAATTTTTGTTTGGAGAATGAAAAAATCATATTGACAACAAGGCCAATACTCTGTATATTTAATCCGTCAATCCGCGGGTTTGCTGGAAGCGACCCGCGGATTACAGATTTATTAAACTGTACGCGGGCACCGTATACATATAATAAGAAGATGCCCGCGCGAAAAGAGGGGGAGGATAATGTCCAAAGAGCTTATACGTCTCAAAGACGTGACCCAGGTGTTCGACGGTGAGACCGTCCTCAAGAATGTGAACATCTACTTCAACGACAAGGAGTTCCTTACGCTTTTAGGCCCGTCCGGGTGCGGGAAGACCACTATGCTCCGGATCATCGGCGGCTTCCAGACGCCGACCTCGGGGGATGTCTATTTCAACGGCGAAAGGATCAACGACCTGCCGCCCTATAAGCGCCAGGTCAACACGGTGTTCCAGAAATACGCCCTGTTCCCGCATCTGAACGTCTACGACAACGTGGCCTTCGGGCTGCGCATCCCCAAGGACGCCGGGGACGGGAGCAAGGAAAAGATCAAGCTATCAAAAGAGGAGATCGACCAGCGCGTCCGGGAGATGCTGGAGGTGGTGAGCCTGAAGGGCTTCGAGCACCGCTCCATTGCGTCTCTGTCCGGCGGGCAGCAGCAGCGCGTGGCCATCGCCAGGGCCTTAGTGAACCGGCCCAAGGTGCTCCTCCTTGACGAGCCCTTGGGGGCGCTGGATATGCGGCTGCGCAAGGATATGCAGCAGGAACTCAAGCGCATCCAGCAGCAGATGGGAATAACCTTCATCAATGTGACCCACGACCAGGAGGAGGCCCTTGCCATGTCCGACACCGTGGTGGTCATGAATGAGGGCGTCATCCAGCAGATCGGCACCCCGGAGGACCTATATAACGAGCCGAAAAACGCCTTTGTGGCGGACTTCATCGGCGAGAGCAACATTGTGGACGGCATCATGCGGGAGGACAAGGTCGTTGAGATCTTCAACCGGCGCTTCGCGTGCCTCGATTCCGGCTTTGAAAAGGATGAGCCGGTGGACGTGGTCATAAGGCCCGAGGACGTGGACATCGTCTCCGAGGCGGAGGGACAGCTCCGGGGCGTGGTGACCTCCGTCACCTTCAAGGGCGTCCACTACGACACCATTGTGGATTTTTACGGCTTTAAGTGGCTCATCCAGACCACGGACTACTGCCCCGTGGACTCCCACATCGGCATCAAGATCGACCCCGACGGCTTCCACGTCATGAAAAAGAGCAAGTATTCCGGGATGTTCGGGGACTACTCCTCCTACTCCGAGGAGTACGACGAGATAAACGACCCCACCATCATCGATGAGGAGGAAGCGGAGGGCGCGGAAGATGAGGACTAAACGCGGTCTTTTCGCCGTCCCCTACGTCATCTGGTTGGCGCTCTTCGTGGTGATCCCCATTGTCATCATGCTGGTCTACTCCCTCACTGTGGAGGTGGAGACGGCCACGGGCACGGAGCTTGCCGGGTCCGTTGAGAATTTCACCGGCATGTCCCTCTACATGGGCGTCTTCGGCCGGTCCTTCTGGCTGGCGCTGGTGGCGACCCTCATCTGTCTGCTCATCGGCTACCCCGTGGCGTACCTCATGAGCCGTGAGGGTCCCGGCTTTCAGCGGGTGGCCATGGCCCTCATCATGCTGCCCATGTGGATGAACTTCCTCCTGCGGACCTATTCCTGGATGGCGATTTTGGAAAATAACGGGCTTTTGAATCAGCTCTTCCAAAAAATAGGCGTCATCGCCCTCTATAACCGCCTGACGGGCTCGGATGTGGAGTATTTCCAGATGATCCGCACCCCTGGGGCCGTGGTGCTGGGGATGGTGTATAACTACCTGCCTTTCATGATCTTGCCCATCTACACGGTCCTTACAAAGCTGGACCACCGGCTCATCGAGGCGGCTCAGGACCTGGGGGCCAACTCCTCCACGGTATTCCGGCGGGTCATCCTGCCCCTCTCCGTCTCCGGCATCGTCTCCGGCGTCACCATGGTGTTCGTCCCCTCGGTTTCCACCTTCGCCATCTCCCGGCTTCTCGGTGGCGGGACCCAGATGATGCTGGGCGATCTCATTGAAAATCAGTTCCTGGGCGGGGCCTACAATCCCCACCTGGGCGCCGCCATCGCCATGGTGATGATGGTCATCGTCGTCATCTGTATGCTGGTGATGAACCACTTCGGCGACGGCGAGGGAGAGGCGGTGATGCTCTGATGAAGAAAAATCGCTTCGGAGGGCGCGCCCTTATCGCCCTGTGCTTCCTCTTCCTCTATCTGCCCATTCTCCTTCTCATTTTCTTCAGCTTCAACGCCGGGGGCTCCTCCGCCGTCTGGCGGGGCTTCTCCCTTAGGTGGTACGGGGAGCTCTTCCACAACCGGCTTGTCATCGAGAGTGTCGCCACCACGCTCCTGGTGTCCCTTTTGGCCACGGCCATCGCCACGGTGGCGGGGACCTTCGCGGCCGTGGGCATCTACAGCCTTTCAAAAAAGTGGCGGGACCCCATTTTGGTGGTCAACGACCTCCCCATGATGAACGCCGACATCGTCACGGGCGTGGCGCTGTGCCTCTTCTTCGTGGCCTTTTTCCGGGGCTGGGGCGGCATCGCCCGGTGGCTCAACTCCTGGCAGAGCCTCATCGACTTCCCGGAGCGGCTGACGCTGGGGCTGGGGACGCTGCTGATCGCCCACGTCTCCTTTAACCTCCCCTACGTCATTTTGAACGTGGCCCCGCGCCTTCGGCAGATGGACTCCAACCTTGTGGACGCGGCCCAGGACCTGGGGTGCACCTGGATCCAGGCGTTTTTCAAGGTGATCTTGCCGGAAATAAAGCCCGGCATCGTCTCCGGGGCGCTTATCGCCTTCACCATGTCGGTGGACGACTTCGTGATCAGCTACTTCACCGCCGGGTCCTCCACCCAGACTCTGGCCATGACCATCTACGGCATGACGAAAAAGCGGGTGACGCCGGTGGTCAACGCCGTCAGTACCCTCATGTTCCTGGCGGTGATGATTGTGCTCATCATCAACAACGTCCGCTCGGCCAAACAGGCCAAGATAGCCGCCAAGCGGGCCTCCATGGAGCCCGTCCGGGAAAATCCCCGGGTGGTGAAATTCCGGGAGTGGATGGCCACGCCCCGCGGAAAGCTCACCCGGCGAGTGACGGCGGCGGCCCTGTGCGCGGCGTTTTTGGTGACCGTGGTGTTCCTCACCGCCTTCACCACCAGCCGCCCGGTGGTCAACGTCTGCTCCTGGGGCGAGTATATCGATGAGAGCCTCATTGACGAGTTCGAGGCCGAGACCGGCATCCGCGTGAACTACCAGACCACCGACTCCAACGAGACGCTCTACTCCCTTTTAGAGCTGGGCGGCGCGGACTACGACGTCATCGTCCCCTCGGACTACATGATCAGCCAGCTCATCGAGGAGGGGCGGCTGGAGGAGCTGGACTACTCCCAGATCCCCAACTTCGAGCTCATCGACCCGCGCTTTCGCAACCTCCCCTACGACCCGGAGAACAAGTACACCGTCCCCTACACCTGGGGCACCGTGGGCATCATCTACAACGCCGCCATGGTGGACGAGGAGATCACCAGCTGGTCCGCCCTCTACGACGACAAGTACGCGGGGCAGGTGCTGCTCATCAACAACTCCCGGGACGCCTTCGGCATCGCCTTAAAGTACCTGGGCTACTCCATGAACACCACAGACCCCAACGAGATCCGCGAGGCCTACGAGCTGGTGGCCGACGCCAACCGGCGCGGGGTCTTCCAGGGCAAGGTCATGGACGAGGTCTTCCAGACCATGGAGGGCGGCAACGCCGCCTTCGCCACCTACTACGCCGGGGACTACCTCTCCATGCTGGAAAATAACGAGGACCTTCGCTTCGTGATCCCGGAGGAGGGCTCCAACTGGTTCGTGGACGCCATGTGCGTTTTGAAGGACGCGCCCAACTACGATAACGCCATGAAGTGGATAAACTTCATCGCCTCCACCGACGCGAACCTGCGGAACATGGACACCATCTGGTACGCAAGCCCCAACACGAAAGCCCTGGAGCTCTACCCCTCCTGGTACGAGGAGCAGTACGGCGAGGAGCTGGACCCCGACATCTACGCCATCATGGCCGCCCCCCAGGAGGTCCTGGACCGCTGCGAAATGTATATCTGCCTCCCCCGAAACATCCGCAAGCTCTATAACGATCTGTGGATAGATTTGGGGATATAAAGGCATAAAAATTGTCCCCTCCGCTTTAAGCGGAGGGGATTTTTTGCGCGGCGCGCGGGTTTGGACCCATGTTGCTCTTGACAGAGAGGCCGCCCCTACATGCCCCTCCCTCCGGGAGGGGTGCCCGAGCGAAGCGATGGGCAGGGTGGGTCCGTTTATCCACCCACCCCCACCCCCTGCCCCCTCCCAAAGGGAGGGCTTTTTTAAAAGGTGCGGCTTCGCCGCGTATAAAATTATTCGCCGCAAAAGTTTGCGGCGAATACCTTTTTCGGGGATGGCGCGTTAATTTTCCCCGCAATATCATCCCACCGCGCACGGGCCGCCAAGAGAGGCGGCCCCTACGGAGGGTGGTTCCCTTAAAAAATGTAGGGGCGGCCTCTCTTGGCCGCCCGTTCCCGTTTATCGCCGCATCCTGAAAAAAGTTTGCGGCGAACAGCTTTTATGTTTTCCCGGAAAATCTGTTTCCGCATTTTCTACAGGTGATCTGGATCTTTCCCTTTCCTCTGGGGACGCGGAGCATGGTGTGGCAGGTGGGGCAGGTGAAGAATTTGTATTCCCGGCGCTGGGAGACGCGGGTCTTCAAATTCCGGAGCTTCTGGCGGATGCCGGCGGTGCGGTCGAAATACCGGCGGACCTCGGCCTGGCGCTTGTAGACGTTCCGGGAGAGGACGCGCCACCAGGTGTAGACCATCAGGACCATGGAGATACCGTTAAAAACAAGGCCCGTAACGCCCCCGAACATGGCCGGCAGCGCGAAGATCACCGCCAGCCACAAGGTGAGCTTCGCGATGGAGTCGAAGCCGTTTCGGCCCTGGAAAAAGTTATAGAGAATTCGCCTTATCATAGAGTCCAACCTTCTTTAACTATGATGCAGTTTTGATACATCCCGTACATTCTATTGTAGCCAAAATAACGGCACGTTGTTTAAGGATTTGTAAATTTTTAATGCAAAACGCAAAAACCCGCCCCGGAGAAACCGGAGCGGGTCTTATAAAGCGGGTCATGCTTACTTATTGTTGAAGATCTTGAAGATGGTGTCGAAGGGGTCCTCCTCGGGAGGGGCCTCCCGGGACTCGGAGCGGGTCTCGGGCTCGGCGCTCTCGGCCTTCTCCCGGGCCTCGGTGTAGAGGCCGGAGGCGGAAGAGGAGGAGGCGGGCTTGCCCAGGGTGGGCTTCTCGTCAAAGCGGGTGGCGATGACGGTGACGCGGATCTCGTCGTCCATGGACTCGTCGAAAATGGCGCCGAAGATGATGTTGGCGTCGGGGTGGGCGGCCTCCTGCACCAGGGTGGCGGCGGCCTCGATGTCGTCCAGGCCCATGTCCAAGGAGCCGGTGATGTTCACCAGCACGCCCCGGGCGCCGTTTATGGAGGTCTCCATCAGCGGCGAGGCGATGGCGGCGCGGGCGGCGTCCTCGGCCTTGCCCTTGCCAGCGGCCTTGCCCACGCCCATGTGGGCGTAGCCGGCGTCCTTCATGATGGCGGTGACGTCCGCGAAGTCGAGGTTGATGAAGCCCGTCTGCTTTATGAGCTCGGAGATGCTGCTGACGGCCTGCTGGAGGACGGAGTCGGCGATCTCAAAGGCGTTGGCGAAGGTGATCTTCTGGTCGGTGGCGTGCTTTAAGCGGTCGTTGGGGATGACCAGGAGCGCGTCCACCTTGGTGAGGAGCGTGGCGATGCCCTCGTTGGCCTGGTCCATTCTCCGCTTGCCCTCAAAGCTGAAGGGCTTGGTGACCACGCCCACGGTGAGGATGCCCATCTCCCGGGCGATGTCCGCCACCACGGGGGCCGCGCCGGTGCCGGTGCCGCCGCCCATACCGGCGGCGATAAACACCATGTCGGCGTTCTCCAGGGCCTTGGAGACGTTGTTGCGGCTCTCCTCGGCGGCCTTCTTGCCCACCTCGGGATTGGAGCCGGCGCCCTGGCCGTGGGTGAGCTTTTCGCCGATCTGGACCTTTGTGTCGGCGGCGGAGATGGCCAGCGCCGGCTTATCGGTGTTGATGGCGATGAGCTCCACGCCGGCGGTGCCCGTCTTGGCAAGGCGGTTGACCACGTTGTTCCCGGCGCCGCCGATGCCGACTACCTTTATCTCAACAACATTGTCGGGACCCGACTCTAATGTATTAGGAATAGGCATATTTATATCCTCCCCGCGCGCGATTTGACCGCACGCTCTTTTGTATATAATTATAGCTTTATTTTAAACGTTTTTTTCCGGAAGGTCAAGTGTTTACATGGAATTTTTATTCAATAAACGCATTTGTTTTCCGATTTTGCCTATCACTGCATGAATTTATAGTATTCGCCCTCGTCCACATAGACCACCTCCTGGCCGTGGCCGGGCTCGGAGTATTCCTCGAAGAAGTCTCTGAGTAGGTCGAATTTTCCCTTCAGGTCCTCCAGGTCGTCGGCCTGATGGACGTTGATCCTGTAGCCGTTGCAGTAAAAGGTGACGGAGGCAAGGTTCGACACGTCCACCCACTCGGTGAGCTCCAGCCGCTCCCGCTCGGAGAGCATTTTCAGGATATTGAGGAGGCACCGAAGGCGCACACTCTCCGAGGAGCCCAGGCTCAGGGTCTTGTTGATCTCCGGGGTCTCCGGGGCGATGCCCCGGATCTCCGTGACGCCGGAGACGCCCAGGCCGTCGGTCTGCTCCAGGATCCGGCCGCTCACGTCCATGAGCCACACGCTGCCGCCGGAGGTGAAGTAGGCGGCGGGGTCGATCTCCGTCACCTCGATGACCACGGTGCCGGGGAGCTTTCGCGTGACCTTGACGCTGTCCACGTAGGGAAGGGCATTCTTGATCCGCACCTCCGCCCCGCTCATGTTGACGAAAAGGATGCTGCTGTCGGTCTCAAGGCCGGAGGCGTTGATGATGTCCTGATCGGTGTACCTCTTTCCCCCCGCCACGGTGATGGCGGATATTTTGAAAAAGAGGCCCAGCGCCGCCACAACGGCTATGACGAGGAACGCCCCCGCCATGGTGACATACAATGCGGTCCCGCTGCCGCGTCTACCGTTCCGACCATAGTTTTTCATCTCTGTCGTCCTTTCCGTCTATTCTCTCGGCGTGAGCCCCCAGGGAGGCTAGCGTCTCCGTAATGTTCTCATAACCCCGGTCTATGTGCCGGGTCTCCAGGATCTCGGTGGTCCCCTCCGCCGAGAGCGCCGCCACCACGAGGGCCGCGCCGCCCCTAAGGTCCGTGGCCTCCACCGTGGCGGCGTGGAGCTTCTCCACGCCCTGGACAATGGCCACGCGCCCGTCCACCCGGATGTCCGCCCCCATTCTCAATAGCTCCGGCACGTGGCGGTAGCGGTTCTGGAAGATGGTCTCCACAAACGCTCCCGTGCCGCGCGAGCGGAGGGCCGCCGCCATCAGGGGCGGCTGGGCGTCGGTGGGAAAGCCGGGATAGGGCTTTGTGACAACAGTCCCCGGGGGCAGCGGCCGCCCCCGGGCCACGACTCGCAGGGCATCGCCCCGGAAGTGGAGCTCGGTGCCCATGGCGGCGAAGAC
>CANQZF010000001.1 GCA_947628265.1 uncultured Oscillospiraceae bacterium | reverse complement strand
CAGTTCTACTTCCGTACCACCGACGTCACCGGCGTCATCACCCTCCCCGAGGGCGTTGAGATGTGCATGCCCGGCGACAACGTGGAGATGGATGTTGAGCTGATCACCCCCATCGCCATCGAGCCCGGTCTGCGCTTCGCTATCCGCGAGGGCGGCCGTACCGTCGGCTCCGGCGTCGTCACCAAGGTCAACGAGTAAAAAATATGCCCGCCTCTGGCGGGCATATTTTTTAAGGGGAACGTGCGAAAACGTCCCCTGGAATTCTGCGGAATTCCAGGGGACGTTTTCTGCCGTTTTGCTCCGCGCACGGCCCGAAGGGCCGCACTGCGACTCGCTAAGAGCCGCCGCGTTGCGGCGGTTGCTCGCTTGCATGACGCCTGCGGGCGTCAACTCCGCAAAACAAAAGGGATTTTTCGTGAGGCGAAGCCCCACGAAAAATATTGAATTTGGGGGTTCGCTATTTATTGGCTTTTCCGTATTTTATGGCGGTGTAGTAGGCGGGGAGGAAGAGGGTGCCCAGGAGGAGGGCGAAGAAGACGATCATCCGTATGGGACTGCGCTCCGGGGTCAGGCGGTCTAAGGCGTAGACGGCCACGGGGGCCAGGGTCAGTATAGAGGCGGACCAGGCGCGAAAGGCTTTTACCATGTGGGGCCAGTTTGCGTTATTGATGCGGACGCCCATCAAGTGGAGGCGCAAAAAGCCGTCGGTGACGTAGCCCAGTCTGTTCTCGTCGTAATAATTTGGCAGCCGGGGCTTCACCATCAGGAAGAAGTACGCCCCGAACACCGCCCCCAGGGCCACCGAGGTCCAGAGCATCGCCGCCGTGTCGTCCCCCGGCCTCCACTTCATGGCCCCCAGGAGCAATACCAGCTCCAGCGCCGAGACCGCCGCGCACAGGAGGAACATGACCACGCTTTTTAAAGTCGGTCGCCTACGCCCCTCCTCCGGCGTGAACTCCAACGCTTTTTGGAGGAGCTCGTCGGTCTCCTGGGGTCTCAGCGTCTCGCCGCTGTCCATCCGGCGGCAGTTCAGGAGCTCCGTCACCGTCACCCCCAGCTCCTCCCCCAGCGGCGGCAGCAGGGAGATGTCGGGAAGGCTCGTCCCCGTCTCCCACTTGCTCACCGCCTTGTCCGAGACGCCCACCTTCTCCGCCAGCTCCCGCTGGGTCATCCCCCGCTCCCGCCGCAGGGAGGCGATGAACGCCCCGAATTCACTTTTGTCGATTTGAAACATCCGGACCCCTCCTTTTCATGCCCTCAGTATAGCCCCCTCCCGCCCCGCGCGTCAACCGATAGACAGTAGAATGGGCCGTGGGACCCGGCGTTCCCGTCCTTTGCGCTCCCGCCCCTCTGTCTCCCCCCGCGATCTTCAACGATCTTTTAGCGAAAAAAGCGAGGGCGGGAAGTTTTATGTAACAAATGTCGTCTTAAAACACATATATAAATAGACGCGCCCAGATCAAGGGCGCAAGGACCCGGCAAAAAACACAAAAGGAGTGAGCAATCGAATGAGATCAGTCAATGACGGCGGCGGGAATGTGGCGTTCATGCTGGACACGGATGAAAATTCCCTGCGCGCGCAGCGGGAGTACTGGACACCGGAGCGCATAGCGGGGGCGATCCCCGTCCTGCCGGAGGGCCCCGCCGCGCCGCGCGGGATGAACGCTGTCGGGATGGCCACGGATCCGGTTCTGGCGGACCTGGGAAAGATGCCGTTTTGCGCCGTGGGGAAGCTGTATTTTTCGGACCGGAAATATAACTACGTCGCCAGCGCGTCGATCTATGGGGAGCGGGAGCTCCTTCTGACGGCGGCCCATTGCGTTCGCGACTCAGATTCGGCCGAGCTTTACGAGCACTTCCTGTTCAGGCGGTGCTACGATGTGGGCAGAGGCGGCGCGGAGAGCAGCGCCGAGGAGCTTACCCTCAAAACCGTGGCGCTGAAGGAGGCGTGGGTCGGCGCGGGCAACGATAAGTGGCAATGGGACTACTCCATCGCCATCCTGAACGGCCGCTCCAGCCTGGCGACGCCGCTGACTCACGGCGCGGGAAACGCGAAAAAGGTCAGGGCCATCGGGTATCCCACAAATTACTACGACGGCAAAAAAATGGTGTATGTGGACGGCGACACGGGCGCGGGGCTGAAGGGCACCCTGTTTATCAAGGGGGACAAAATGGGCCCCGGCTGCTCCGGCGGCCCATGGCTGGACGGCAGCGGCATCGTGGTGGGCGTCAATTCCTATAAGATCGGTTCGGAGCGCAGCTCCTTATACGGGATAGGCTCGCCGATCCTCAACGACAAATTTGAAAGTCTTTATCAATATGTACTTACATTGATCTAAGGAGGACAAACGCATGGATACGGTTCGTTACATCAAGCTGAAAAATGACGGGGGCTTCGTGGCCAGGATCCAGATCCAGTACAAGCGGCGGCGGGTAGACGACGACGGGAACGTCAGCTTCGACGCGGAATGGCACAGCTGGAGCACGGACGGCTACCGCGACATCTGTTCCGGCGGGGAGCGGACTGTGGATCTTACGGAGATACATATCCCCGACGGCTCCTACGTCCGCCTCAAGGCGGAGGTCGTCATGGGAAAGAGCAGGACCGGCGACATCTGCGTCTTCCAAAGCGGCTGCGGCACAATGCTCTCCTACAGGATCTCCGGCACAACGCTGATAAACAAGCTGACCACCATCTGATCCGGAGGCCCAAAAAGTCCCAAAAGAGCCCGGAGGCATCGCTCCGGGCTCTTTTGGCGTGTTCGGCATCCTAAACGCGGCGTATGACGCCGCAGGCGATCTTCTCCCCCGCGTTCCCGGACGGCTGTGTTTTGAAATCGTCCGGGGCGGCGTGGATAACAACGGTTTTGCCTATGACGTCGCTTACCCGGAACCGGCCCGTCAGCACCTGGCAGTATGCCCGCCCGTGATCGCTGAGCAGCGGCGGGAGGTCCCCCGCGTGGCGCGGATGCTCCGCCGCCGCCGGGTCATAATGGCCGCCTGTGCCCGGAAATCCGGCGCCCCGGCAATCGCCGCTCCCGTGGATGTGAAAGGCGAAAAAGCCGGTATCCGCGGGGGGCAAGCCCGCAATATCCGCCACCACCAGCGTCCCTGCGCACCGCGAAAAGAACCGCACCGTCCCCCTCAGCCCCGGATACGCCTCCCCGCCCTCGACCCGGGCAATGGCCGAAAAGTTCTTATCCTCCATTCAAATCACCTCATCCCATGGTACGCAGAGCCAGGTTCAGTGGTGAGGCAGAAGCTTAACATGAGGAAAAACCGCCGTGAGACACAACCTCCCACGCCCTTGTGCTACCTCCTCCTTTTCGCCCCTTTCCCCTCCAAAATCAGCAGCCCGCTCCATTGCTTCCACCCGCAAATTTCGCCCAAAAGATTTCGTTGACAATGTCTTGTATGAGGGAAAATAAGGACTTATAATTATATAAAAACATGTAGGTAATGGGCGTGGTGTTATGGAGAATACGGCAAATATCGGTGGGAGGTATTTAAGATTTTTGGAGCTTCTTGGCGCGGCTGACGGGAGTGGGGAGTACGTGGTGTGCGTCGATCCTGACGGCGTACGGTACGTCTGTCCGGCGCAGATGTGGCGGGAGAACGTTGTCGCGGAGGCGGTAGCGGTGAGCCGAAGCAGCTCCGCCACGGAGAAGATTGGTCTCTTCCTCGACCTCTTTCGCGGGCGGGAGGACGTGTACGCAAGGCGCTGGTGTAGTTCCAAAACGGGCAAGAGCGGCTACGCCCCCGTGTGCCGGAACGAGTGGCGGGAGGGAATTTGCGACAAAAAGGCCCATAAATGTCCCGAGTGCCCGCGCCGGGAATTCGCGCCGCTGAACGCTGAGGTCATCCGGGCGCACCTTATGGGGCGGGACGAACTTTGCCGGGATGTAGCGGCGATCTATCCCATGCTGCCGGACGACACCACGCGGCTCCTCGCCATGGATTTCGACGGAGAGAACTGGAAAGCCGACGTCTCCGCTGTGAGAAAGGTCTGCGAGAGCGTTGGCCTCGTCCCCGCCGTGGAACGCTCCCGCTCCGGCAACGGGGCGCATATCTGGTTTTTCTTCTCCGAGCCAGTCAAGGCATCTGATGCCCGGAGGTTGGGCACGTCCCTTTTGACAAAAGCCATGCGCGAGCGGCATGAACTGTCCTTCGCCTCCTACGACAGGCTCTTCCCGGCCCAGGATTTTCTCCCCAAGGGTGGGTTTGGGAACCTCATCGCCCTGCCGTTTCAGGGGCGAGCGCAGTGGGAGGGCAACACGCTCTTTGTGGACGGGCGGTTTGATCCGTACCCTGACCAGTGGGCGTTTCTCTCCTCCCTGCCCAGGCTGTCCTCCGGGGAGCTTGAGGGATTGTTGGCCGAATTGAAGGGAGACTCCGACGTGGGGCCGCTCCTGGATACCGAGTCCGCCAAGCCCTGGCCCGAAAAGCGGACACGCCGGAGGCTGACAAGGGAGGATTTCCCCCTCTCCGCAAGGCTCATGCTGTCCGACATGCTGTATATGGATAAAACGGATTTTTCAAGTCCCGCCCTCAACGCCGTCAAGCGTCTGGCGGCCTTTCCGAACCCGGAGTTCCGGCAAAAACAGGCCATGCGGCTGCCCGTGAGGGGCGTACCCAGGATCATCTCCTGCATCGAAGAGGATCAGGATTTCCTGGCGCTTCCCCGGGGCTGCGCCGAGGCCGTGGCGGGGCTGCTGGATGAATATCAAGTTCCTTATTCCCTGGAGGACCGCCGCGCCCGGGGCCGCTCCATCGCAGCGGCTTTCACCGGCACTCTCCGCCCGGAGCAGGAGCCGGCGGCGGAGGCGCTTCTGCGGGAGGACTCCGGCGTGCTGTCCGCCACAACTGCTTTCGGAAAGACCGTCATCGGCGCGTATCTCATCGGGAAGCGTAAGGTCAACACCCTGATTCTAGTCAACTCCACCGCCCTACTCAGCCAGTGGCGGGAGGCGCTGGAGAAGTTTCTGACCATAAACGAACAGCTCCCGGAGGAGCCGAAAAAACGCGGGAGAAAGAAAATTCGCCGCCTGATCGGTCAAATCGGCGGCGGGAAGGACACCCGGGGCGGCGTCATCGACATCGCCCTGATGCAGTCGCTCTTTGAGGGCGACCAGCGGGAGGTCAAGCCCTTCGTTAAGGACTACGGCATGGTCATTGCGGACGAGTGTCACCACATCGGCGCTTTCACCTTTGAAAAGGTCATGAAAGCGGTGCGGGCCAAATACGTCTACGGCCTCTCCGCCACGCCGGTCAGGAAGGACGGGCACCAGCCCATCATCTTCATGCAGTGCGGCCCCGTGCGGTACGTGGTGGACGCAAAAAGTGCGGCGCAAAAGCGGGCGTTTTCCCACTTTGTGATCCCGCGCTTTACAAGGACCCGGCTTCCGGCGATAAGCGGCATCCAGGACGCCTACGCGGGAATCGTGGAGAACGACGCCCGAAACGATTTCATTATCTCCGACGCGCTGTTGTCGATTTCGGAGGGGCGCACGCCCATTTTGCTGACAGAGCGCAAGGACCACGCCGCCGCTCTCGCTGACCGGCTTCAGGGGAAAGTGCGGAATGTCATATTGCTTATCGGCAGTGCGAGCCAGAAGGAGAAGCGAGAGAAGCTGGCGGCCCTCCAAGCCGTTCCGCAAAACGAGACGCTGGCCGTGGTAGCGACGGGGCGGTATATCGGCGAGGGCTTTGACGCGCCGAGGCTGGACACACTCCTCCTGACCATGCCGGTCTCCTGGAAGGGCACGCTGGCGCAGTACGCCGGGCGCCTCCACAGGAGCTATGAGGGAAAGCGGGAGGTGCGGATCTACGACTACGTGGATGCCTGCGTTCCCATGCTGGAGCGGATGTACCATCGGAGACTGAGGGGCTACGCGGAGCTGGGGTATGAGGTGAAGCTGGGCGGACGGGATGACGCACCCTGCGCTATTTATACAGGAAGTGAATATATGGAGCTTTTCGCGGCAGATCTGTCAAATGCCGCCCGTGAGATCGTCATCTCCAGCCCCTACATCCAGAAAAATCGCATAAAATCCCTGTTACCTCTCTTAATAGGTGTCCCCGCCACAGTCTACACTACCCCGCCGGAGAGCTGCAAGCTGGAACACCAAAGTGCCATGGCCGCGGCCATCGCTCTTTTGGAAACCTCCGGCGTCACCGTCATCCGCTGCCCGGACCTCACCCTTCGTCTCGCAATCTTAGATAAGTCCCTCGTCTGGTACGGCGACATAAACCCCCTGGCCTACCCGCCCCGCGACGCCGACGCCATCCGCTTCGAGAACGCCGACATCGCCGGTGAGCTGCTGGACACCCTGAACGGTCCAACGGAGCAGCTCAGTATTGAAGAAATATAATTATAACCCCCGGTAAACCTACAATATTACAAACATGCCCCCCTACGTCTTATTGCTCGATGGAGGAGAGCATGTTTGTGACATTGCGGCATAGCCGGGGGGTTGCTTTGCCGCGCGCAAAAACCGTAAGCCTTGGCGCTCAAGGCTTACGGTTTTTTCATAGATAGAACGCATTACGTAAAAGCGTTGTTGAGAGAGCGGTTCCACGGGTATACTAGTTCTATTGTGCCACTTGCGCTGAATGATCCGCGATTTATTCTGAAAGAGTATTATTGGGAGGCGTTTGTATGGGAGAAAAAATCTATGGCTATATCCGGGTCTCAACACGGGACCAAAACGAGGACCGGCAAATAATGGCGATGCTGGAATTTGGTGTAACTGAAAAAAATATTTTCATGGATAAACAGTCCGGAAAAGATTTTGACAGGCCCGGCTATAAGGGGCTGCTGAAAAAAATAAAGCCCGACGACACCCTTGTTATCAAGAGCATCGACCGGCTTGGCAGGAATTATGACGAGATATTGGAGCAATGGCGGGTTATCACGAAGGAGAAAAAGGCCGCTATCGTGGTGTTGGATATGCCCCTGTTGGACACCAGAAAAGGCCGGGACCTCACCGGAACACTGATTGCGGACATTGTCCTTCAATTACTGAGCTATGTGGCTCAAACCGAGCGGGAATTCATCCATCAACGTCAAGCGGAGGGAATTATCGCGGCGAAAAAGCGAGGCGTCGTATTCGGTAGAAGACCACTGGACCGCCCGAACAGTTACGAGCAAATCAAAAGCATGTGGTCGGGCGGAGAACTTTCAGCCAGACGCGCCGCCCAACGGCTGGGCGTTTCTCACAAGACATTTCTCAGGTGGGTAAGAGCTGATTCCGTGTCAAAAAATACACTTTCAGCACCAACTAACACTTGCATTTAGAAAGTAATGCTGATATAATAAAATATGTAACATTTCGCCAAATCTACGTATATTTCTAATTCGCGAATTATGGTGCAAAAAGTGTACCTATGTCACCACAGTCTGTTTGTGCCTGATATAATGTATGCCGCGCGAAAGGAGCGAAGCGATGAATTCCTTCTTTTTTGATGGTCTGAGCATACAGAACGGGCGTGAGACAAATATGGACAGCATCCTGATAAAGGAGAAGGTCCTGTCAGATAGAGCCGTCTGTCTTGCCGTAATATGTGATGGGATCGGAAGCAGAGCGGACGGTGCGTTTGCGTCTGTCGGCGTCGTTCGGATGCTCGGAAGCTGGTTCGATTCGATAACAGACGTCACCAGGATCGGGCTGCGCCTCAGGGACAAGCTGGTAGAGATCGATCATGATATTTCCATCAGCGCGGACAATATGTGTCTGCGGACCGGAACCACCGCGTCAGTTCTTCTTCTGGACGGAGAGAACTATTATATCGTCCATGCCGGAGACAGCCGCATCTACAGCCTGGAAAACGGGGAGATCCGGCAGCTGACCTATGACCAGGTCAATAACGGGAGGCTCACCTCCTGCCTGGGCGGCGGAAAAAAACCGACGATTTATTATAATGAGGGGCGCTGTACCAACAGGCGGTTTCTGCTTTGCTCTGACGGGCTCTATAAGAGGACGGGCGAGGACATCCTGAAAACAGCGCTGGAAAATGTAAATCACAAAATATGCAAAAAGACAATTCAGCGATTAGCGCAAAGCGCGATTGACCACGGAGAGAGGGACAATATTTCTTTAGCCATAGTTATTTGTGAAAGTTGAGGTTTTCAAAATGATCATGAAGCTCCTTATCGCGGCAAAGGATACCGATTACGTGGAACATCTTTCCAAAGTGATCTCGAATAAGTATTCGGATACTTTTGATATCTACGTATGCTCAAGCGAAGAGCGGCTAAAGGACGTACTTGCGGGAAAACGGTACGACATCGCCCTCATGGAGCCGGAATTTGTGGGTCCCGCCGGCATGTCAGGGGTCGCCCTCCCCCTGGCGCTCCGGGGCCCGGACATCTCTTTTGTCCATCTCCCCGCCGGCGTCCAGCAGATCAATAAATATCAGCGGATAGGGTCGCTGGTTGGCGAAATTCTGGAGAAATATGCCCGGTCAAATCCCGACTCCGATGTGGACAGAAACAACGTGGGTCGCGCCGTGGCCTTCTGGTCCCCGGCGGGCGGCGCGGGCAAGACCTCTGCGGCCCTGGCGTACGCGGCGAAAAAAGTCTCTCAGGGGAAAAAGGTCGCCTATCTCTCCCTTCAGGCGTTTGCCGACGGGGTCTCCTTTTTCCCGCAGAGTGGGAAGAGCATCAGCACCATCTTCGGTGCCGGCTCCGGGAGCATCTGCCTTCTCGCCCAGAGCATAAGGCTTTTGGACCAGGGTTCGGGGATTATGTACTTCTGCGATCCCACAAACTACGATGACATAAGCGAGCTTACGCCCGAGGACGTGGAGGACCTTCTTTTGGGGTGTGCTTACGGGGCGGATGAGCTTGTGGTGGACCTGCCCAGCGAATGGAACAACAAGGTGAGCCGGGTATTCAGCCTTGCCGACACCGTCATCGCCGTCATCGATCAAAACAGCGGCGCGAAATGGACACAATTCACGGCGCTGCACAACACCTACGGTCAAATCCGGGGGAAGCTGAAGGTCGTCGTAAACAAGGGCGGGAACCCAAAGACGCCGGACCTTAGCGATGCCATTGCCCTGCCCTATGTCCAGTCCAATGACCCCATCGTGGTCTATAAGACCCTTTCCGCCTATTTCTCTTAAGCTCTGAAGGGCGGGTGTACATAGTATGACAGAAAAAAACCGCGATCTGCTCATCGGCAGGATAAAGACGGAGATACACCAAAACCCGGACCTCACGGTATTGGACGACGATGAGCTGAAGTGTTTGATTGAGGCGGTCCTTGACAGGACCGTGGAGCGGGCAGCTACGGAGAATCCGGAGCTTGGCCGTCAGGTGGCATCCATCAATTTTCGCGAGCGCAGATATATCCTGGAGGCCGTGTTCGAGGCCATTCGCGGCCTTGGCATATTGGGGCAGATCATCAACGACCCCGACATAACCGAGGTCATGATAAACGGCTATAAGGATATTTTCATTGAGCGGGCCGGAAAGCTTAGCAAGACGGAGAACCATTTTGAGAGCCGCCAAGAGCTGGAGACCATCATCACCAAGTTCGTCTCTCAGGCCGGAAGAGTCGTCAACGAAAGCGAGCCCATTGTGGACACGCACCTGGAGGACGGCTCCCGTGTCAATGTGGTCATGCCTCCCATCGCGCTCAACGGTCCTATCGTGACCATCCGGCGGTTCCCCAAGGAAGCCATGACGGTGGAAAAGCTCATCGCCTACGGGTCCATCACTCCGGAGGTCGCCGAGGTGCTGCGCTTACTTGTGACCGCGCGATACAACATCTTTATAAGCGGCGGCACCGGCAGCGGTAAAACCACATTTTTAAACGCCCTTTCCAACTTCATCCCCAGGGATGAGCGTGTGATAACCATCGAGGACTCCGCGGAGCTCCAGATCCGCAATGTGGACAACCTGGTGCGGCTTGAGACGCGAAACGCCGGCCCCGATGGCAGCGGCGCCATCCCCATAAGAGCCCTGATCCGCTCGGCCCTTCGTATGAGACCGGACAGGATCGTAGTGGGCGAGGTACGCGGCGCCGAGGCGCTGGATATGCTCCAGGCCATGAACACCGGCCACGACGGCTCCCTCTCCACCGGCCACGCCAACTCCACCCGGGACATGATGAGCCGTCTTGAGACCATGGTCCTCCAGGGCGCGGAGGGGCTGCCCCTGGAGGCGATCCGCCAGCAGATCGCCTCGGCGGTGGATATCATCATCCACCTTTCAAGACTGCGGGATAAGAGCAGGAAGACCATGGAAATCGTGGAGGTCATCGGATATGACCCGGCGACCAGAACCTATGAGCTCAATCCGCTCTATGAGTTCGTGGAGTCAGAGGACAGCACGAAGGCCACAGTAAAGGGGCAGCTCAGAAGAACGGAAAACCCCATGCGCAACACCTATAAGCTGGAGAGCGCCGGTATTTACACCAAGATATAAGGAGGCGGAGAGATGAAAAAGGCCGTCGAAGAACAAGCTCCCGCGGTGAGCAACAGACAGCCGGTACCGGATTATTCCAAGACCCCAAACGGCCCGGTGGAGCATATCTTGGCGTTTTTGGTGGGCTTCGCTGCGGGAGCCGTGGTCCTGTACATCTTCTACAGGATCCCGGTCATTTCCGCTCTGGGGGGCCTGGTGGTGGGAGCGGCCAATATCTACGCCTCGTCCAAAAGCGCCATCAAAAAGCGGCTTTTGAAGCTCCGGGTCCAGTTTTTCGACCTTCTGGAGGCGCTGTCTGTGGCCATGCGCGCGGGCAATCCCGTTTTGACGGCGCTCATGAGCGCCAAAAACGACCTTGGGATGATCTACTCCCCGGAGACGGACATCATGGTGGAGCTGGACATTATCATCCGAAAATTCAACAACGCCATCCCGCTGTCCGCCGCCTTTCAGGACATGGCCGACAGGAGCGGACTGGAGGACATTGACAGCTTCGCCTCCATCTACGCCACCATCGAGGGCAAATCCAGCCGCGCTAACGAGATCGTCCGTGAGACGCAGCAGATCATCGCCGACAAGATGGAGATTGAGATGGAGATCGACGCCATGATGACCGCCGCCAAATCCGAGGCAAACATCATGCTCTTCATGCCGCTGGTGATCCTAGCGGTGATTGGCACCGCCGGCGCGGGCTTTATGGACGCCATATATACGACTCCCATGGGCAGGGCCGTGGCTACCGGGGGCCTTATCGTGTTCATCATCAGCTTCGTCCTGACGAAGATATTCAGTAACGTAAAGATTTGACGGAGGTGGCGGCGTGAAGCTGATTTTGCTCGTTTTTGCCACGGCGGCCCTCGCCGCGTGGATCGTCCTGCTGTGCGTGGCTGGACGCCAGGAGTGGGTCTCGGCGGCATTCGGAAAGATTCTTGAAAATATGCTGCAAATCGACAAGCTCCGCGCCAAGGATGCGACAAACGCCCAGCGTTTGGAGGCCTGCCGCGGCTTGGAGCGCAAGGTCATGGGCCTTTTCCTGGCCTCCGACTCCGAAAAGAAGATCGCCAAGCTCCAGGCGCAAAACGCCGCCATCCAGCAGGGCAATATGCGGGGCGTCTCGCTGCTGGTCCTCCCGGGATACGCGGCGCAGCGGCTCTACCCCAAACTGAAGCTGGAGTCCCTGCACAAGGGCCTCTATGAGAAAAACGCGGAGCTCTACGGGAAAAAGTACGCGGACAAACGGGCCGAGGCCCTGCTTGCAAAGCTCATCTCCTACCCCTTGCTGGCCATTCCCGCAGTCTTCGCCCTGGGCGCCGCGGTCATGACCGCCAGCGGCTCCACCCAGGGGCTGGCTGTTTTGGGGATCGGGACGGCCCTGGTGGCCGTGTTCGTCTACGCCCTTTTTGACGAGGTGGACGACAAGCTGAAAAAGCGCCGGGCGGCCATCGCCCGCCAGTTCCCCAACGTGGTATCCAAGCTGGCCCTGCTGGTCACCTCCGGGATGATCATGGACAAGGCCTGGGCCGAGACGAGCCTCAGCCGGAGCGATGAGCTCTATATGGAGATGCGCAAGACAGCCGATGAGCTCAATAACCTTGTGGAGCCGGTGGAGGCGTATTCCAACTTTATCGACAGGTGTAACACCAAGGAGACAACGAAGCTCGCCTCCGCCATTATCCAGAACCTCACAAAGGGCAACGCGGAGATCGGACGGCTGCTCAAGGACATGGCCCATGAGGCGTGGCAGGAGCGCCGCCACACAGCCAAAAAGGCCTCCGAGGCGGCCAATACCAAGCTCATGATCCCCACTATGCTGCTGTTCATCGCGATCCTCATCATGATCATGGCGCCGGTGGTGGTCAATTTTACCTCGCTCATGTAAATGCTTCTCCGGGTGACCGGTCTGCATAATTTTTTAGGAAAGGAGGATCACGCTGATGTTTGAAGCGATCAATAACGCCAGCATCGCCCTCTATTTTAAAGGAGTTGCGGCCGTCAACGCCTGCAAGGCAAAGATCAAGTCCTTCTTCAGCGATGAGCGCGGCCTCTCCGGGATCGTTGTGGCGGTACTGCTCATCCTCATCGCGGTGCTGCTTATCGCGGTGTTCTGGGAAGCCCTCAGCGGTTGGTTGAAGGGTGTATGGGACAAAATCATTAAAAAGGGCGATCTGTCGGAACCAGGGAGCTGGAATCAGAATCCGCCTGCGGGCGGAGATGGTCCAGTATAATATCACTCCGCGAACATTCAAAAAGGGAGGGAGAATGGCCGTGAGACAACGTCTAAAGCGCTTTATGATGAATACAAGGGCCTACGCCGTGGTCGAGGCGACCATTCTCTTCCCCATCGTCCTCCTGGTCTTCACGGGACTGGCTCTTTTGTCCGTTTACCTCCCGGAGCGGGCGGTGCTCCAGGAGGCCACGCAGTACGCCGCCACCGCTCTCACCGTGGAGCAGTCCGACACCTGGCTCAAGTTTGACGACAAGCAGGTGAAGTATGAGTGGGAGAGGGACAAAAAGGCCCTTCCCAACGTGTACGTGGCGTTTTTCTCGGTGCTGTCCGGAAAGGTGGACAAGTCCGGGGCCAAAGAGACCGTCACGAAGATCGAGGGAGACAGCATCGTCGCCAAAAGCGGGGATCTGGAGGTGGATGTGCGGCTTCAAAACTACATTATATATAAGGAAGTCACCGTCACCGCCACGCGCACCGTGGTCTCCCCGGTGGATCTGTCCCTGGTGGGCTTCCCGAAGGAGATCCCCATCACGGTGAGCTCCACCGCCATCGTCCAAAACGGCGACGAGTTTGTAAGAACTATGGATATCGCGTCGGATTTTGTGGAGTATCTCAACACAAAATACGGCTTAGGGTTAGATAAGCTCTCCGACGCGTTTAATAAGGTCTGGAAGTTTCTGGGCGTGAAGTGAGGGAGAAGCGGCATGAAAAGAGGGTTAGGCAATCGGGGGGCGGTGACGGTCCTGGTCACGCTCCTGCTGATCCCGGCGATCCTGATCACCGGGACAGGCGTGGACCTCGCAAGGATCTATACCTCCCGCGCCGTGCTTCAGGACGCGGACCAGTTGGCGCTCAACTCCGTGCTGGCCGACTACAACGCCCTCCTTCAGGACCTGTACGGGCTTTTCGGCGTCACCATGGAGGACGAAAAGCTCCAGGAGCTTGTAAACAAATACGTGGAAAAGACCATCTTCGCCAAGGACTCCAGCGTCACGGGGAATAACCTCCTGCGGCTGTTCTACGGCAAGGATGTGAAGGCGGAGCTAAAATCGGACGAGGCGCAGAATTTAGACGATATCAACCAGCTCCGCCGTCAAATAGAGGAATATTCCAAGATCCGCGCCCCCATCGTACTCGCCAATGAGCTCTTAGATCGCTTGGATCTCTTCAAAAAGGTGACCGCGGACGCCGAGATTATCGATGCCAAGACGGACATAGAAAAAGAGCTCGATAAGCTGGATAAATATTACAAAAAAATCTTTGACCTTCTGAAGAAACTGGACGGCGGCGAAGAGGTGGGCGTCTCCTCCGAGGGTGCTCCGGGGTACAAGGTAGAGGAAAATGCCGCCGTCCGAAAGATCAATGATGCCCTCAGCAGCGTCAGTTCCAAGCTGCGCGAAATGCTTCGCGAGAGAGACGCCTATGAAAACGCCCTGGACGATCTGGCCAACGCGGAGACGGATGAAGAAAAAGAGGCGGCCGAGGCGGAGGTCGAAGAGCACGAGGATAACTATGAGGAGCTTAAGGAAGCGTGCCAGGACCTCCTTTCCGATCTTAAGAAGGACGCGAAAGACGACGCCGACAAGCTTAATAAATACATCCCTAACCTGACCGACCTGAAGGATCAGTGCGACAAGGCGGATAAAGCGAAAAAAGGCCTCAAGGAAAAGATCCAAGCGCTTCGGACAAAGGTGAATTCCAGCGACTGCGACGACACGCTGAAGGCAAGCCTGGTGGGTCCAGACGGTCTTCTGGATAAATATGAGGACCTGGTGGAATACGATCTCGGGGAAATGGCCCAGGAGATGTATAACGTTGATGAGCCCCATATCAGTGCTTTCGTGATCAGGCTCAGGAATATCGGGAGCGAGGAGTGTCTGGGCTCTTATACGGTGGATGGCCTTATAAGCGCCATAGACGGTATGGATATCGACATCACTGCCACCAACGCGCATCTGGTCTCGTCGGGGGCGTCTCCCCGGCCTGACGTGCTGTGGGACCTGGGGAACGGTTCAGCCGACTCGCCTGAGGAGATAAAGCCGTACAGCGAATATAAGGCGTGGCCTGAGTTTTCCGAGAACAACAAGAAGTTCCTGGATATTCTGAAGGAGCTCTACAGCGGTGAGAAGAGCGCGACCAAGGCAAGCGCCACAAAGTCCGTAGAGAGGCTCTTTGACACGGTCAAGGACCTGTACGCCGGCCTCGACCCAAAACCGGAGGGCGCCTGGCACTGCTCCAAACTTGTCAATGGCAGCGAAGACGAACCCTCAGGGGAGAGCGGGTGGAGCAAGCTTCTCAGCGATTTTGCCAGTCTCGGGACCCTTATGGACTCCGTGGCGAACAAGATCCTTTTGCTTACATACACCACCGAGATGTTCTCCTGCTACACCACCAAGAGTGGGGAAAAGAACATGGCCGGCATCCCCATGAGCATCGACGTTAACTTCATGTTTCAGTCGGAGCTGGAGTACGTCTATCACGGTAAGAGCGACGCCAAAAGCAACCACAACGCCGTGGGACTTTTGATCGTGATTCTCCGTCTCGTCATGGACTATATCGCGTCCTTTACAATAGAGTCCGTAAAGACAGTGGTAGGCTCCATTAAATCTGCCCTTGCGGGGCTGGGGCCCATCGCCATAGCGGTGGGAGAGCTGGCCAGGCTCGGTATGGCCGCAGGCGAGGCCCTTGTGGACCTGAGCCTTCTTCGGCAGGGGCACAAGGTGGCCTTTCTAAAAACGGACGACACCTGGAAGCTTCAGCTCAGCAGCCTGCTGGACGCCTCAAAAGACGCGTTGAAGAGCACCCTGGAGGGCCTCACAGGGGGCCAAGGAGACTCAGGAGGCGCGGAGGGCTCTGAGAGCTCCGGGGGGTCGGACGACGGCTTGGACGACAAAAACGGGCTCACCTATTTTGACTATCTGCGCGTCTTTTTGCTTTTTGTCGATGGGGATGAAATGGCTGAACGCGTTAAGAGCCTCATCCAGGTCAACATGACCAACAAGGTCAACAAGATCGGGTCCGATAAGGACAGGAGCCGAGAAGAGCGGGAGAGCCTCATGGAGAAGACCGAGCTTTTTGAGCTTTCCTCCGCCAAGACCGGCTTTGTTTTGACGGTGAGCGCCGATATGGATATGCTGTTTCTCTCCATGCCCTTTGCACAAAAGGGGCTGGACGGCCTCATACCGCCAAAGACGCTTGCGATTTCAGCCGAAGGGTACAGGGGGTATTGACCGTGAAAAGGGATGAGAATGGGTATATCGTGGTGGAGACTGTACTGAGCTTCACGCTCCTTGTCTTTCTGATGGTGTCGATCCTCTCGCTCATCAATATCGTGACGGTCCAGGCCCGGATGCACTACGCGCTGACGCAGACGGCTGAAACAGTCTCCATGTACTGCTACGCCCTGGACAAGATCGGCTTTGCCGACCCGCTCATGGGCATAGAAGAGAACGCAGGGAAGGCCCAGAAGGAGATCGACTCCGTTAAAGAGAACGTAGGCGTTCTTATAAAGGAATTGGACACTCTCATGAAAGCCAAGGATTTTGAGGGTGTTTACGAGTCCGGGAAGAAGATCGGCCAATCGGGAAAGGGGCTCTACGACGAGGGTAAGAAGCTCCTGAAGACAGACCCGAAGGAGACCTTTCAAAATTTCCTGTCCCTCACCCTCGAACAGATTGCCAGCCACGGCTTTGAGCAGCTCCTCCAGGTGCTGATGGACCGGTATCTCTCCAACGGGACCCTGGACGGAGACGAGTATCTGCGGACGTACGGAGTCATTGAGAGCGTAGAGGGCCTCGACTTTACGCCCACCGTCTATCTTGACTGGGCAAGCCGCGGAAACCACGACAGCCATTTTCTCACCTCGGAAAAGAGCGTCCGGATCATCGTAGAATATAAGATCGATTATACCTTCGGAGCGCTGCCCCTGCCCTTCCCGGATCTGGTGGTCACCCAGCAGGCCGAGACCCTGGCGTGGCTCCAGGGGGAAGGCGAGGGCTATGGCGGATAAGAAGAAAAATCTGAAAAAGCTCCTGCCCTACGCGGGGCTCCCGGTCATCCTCGCGGTTTTTTGGATCGTCAAGCACGGGGAAACAGACGCGACGGTCCTCCTTTTGCGCGCGGTCCTTCTCGTCTTCGTCTACTTAGCGTCTGTCACGGATATCCGGGAAAAGCGGGTCCCCAATTCGCTTGTGGGCGTCATGCTCCTTTTGTGGCTGTGCGTTATGGTCCCGCAGCTCTTTGTGAGGACCCAGGAGGGGTTGCTCCTTCTCATCAGCGGCCTTGTGGGCTTTGCCGTCAGTGGGGTGGTATTCCTGCTGGTCTACCTCATCTCCCGTGGGGGCCTGGGCGGAGGCGATGTGAAGCTGATGGCGGTCTCAGGGCTGTATCTGGGGTTTAACGGCGTGATGCCGACCATGCTGTACGGCTCGGTGCTGGCGGCGCTGACAGCGGGGGTCTTGATTTTATGCCGGAAAATGGGGCGCAAGGATTCTTTTGCGCTCGTGCCGTTCCTATTTGCGGGAATGCTCCTGACGGTCTTTTTTCAATAGGGGGTAAGTCAAAAATGAAAAAAGGGAACCGAATTCTCCTTATTATCGTGTGCGTGGTGTTCCTGGGTATCTCTTGGGTCGTCGCCCTGTCGGGAAAAACCGATACAGAGAAACAGATCGAGCTTATAAACGAGGCCGAGAGGTATCTCGCCGATGATATCTACGTCTACTCTGTCCCACTTCTCGAGGAGGCTGCGGGCTATAACGGCGAATACACCTCCTACGCCCAGGAGCGGCTGAAGGGGATCTACAAGCAGGACCTTTCCAAATACGACTACGAGGATAAGTACGAGGCTCTGCTTATAAAGCAGATGTCTGAGGACACGGCGGGCCCTGAAATCTTTCAGGAAGCGGCGGACTTCTATTTTGCCCAAGACGAGTACGCCGAGGCCCTGCGGGTGCTCCGGGACGGCTACAGCGCCACCGGCAGCGCGGAGCTGGACGAGCGGTATGAGGACACACGGTACGACTACCTCACGGTGGGGAACGTCTACGAGGATGTGACGGCTGTCTACGCCGGGGCCATTCAGGTAATGCGCGGCGGTCTTTGGGGCGCCGCCACCTCCACCGGCACGCTCATTCTCCCCTGCGAATACGACAGCGTCAGCACCTGGAGCGGTGACCGCTTCATCGTGAAAAAGGGAGACACGATCTCTGCCGTGAACTCCGGGAACGAGCGGATCGCCCTGCTGCGCCGGGAGGCCGGCGGCTTTACCAACGCCGCGCAAGACCGGTTCGGGCTCTACATGGACGGAGCCGTGGTACTGGCCAACTGCGCGTTCGGCGTGTCCGATCACCGCTTTGAGGAGCTGGGCATGTTCTCCAACGGCTACGCAGCCGCCAAGTCAGGGAGCAAGTGGGGCCTCATCGCCACAGATGGCGTCAGCTGGCTTGTGGAGCCCGGCTGGAGCGGAGTGGTCATGGACGAGCTTGGCCGGTGCTTTTGCCAAAACTCGGTGTTTTTCCGGCAGGACGACGGAACTGTCGTACTCCTGTCGGGAGGCGCTCAAACCGGCGGCCCCTATGAGGATGCCCGGCCCTTTGCCGACGGCTGGGCGGCTGTAAAGAAAGACGGAAAATGGGGCTTTATCGATACGAACGGCGAGGTCATGATCGATTATCAATTCGAGGATGCCCTCTCCTTCGGGCAGCACCTGGCGGCCGTCAAAAGGGACGGTCTTTGGGGATACGTGAGCCTGCGGGGCAAAGTGGTCATCGAGCCCGTATTCCTTGAGGCACGGAGCTTTTCAAACGGCAGCGCAGCCGTAAAAACCGATGCCGGCTGGCAGTTCATCACACTTCTTGAGTACGAGGAGGAGTAAGTCATATGATTTATGAGATACAAAGCCGAAACGATCTTTCCGCCGGGGCCTGCCTTGTCATACGCTTCCCGGAGGAGGACCTGGACAAAAAGGCGCTCTATACCATCGAGGCGGATTGCCCGCCCTTCATCGTGCCCTTCCGGCACAGGAGCATCGACGGCGAGATTGAGTGCGTCTATCAGCTGGGTGACCGCTCCAAGCTTCTCTACCGTTTTGGCCGCAGGTCCACGGCGGAATATTCCAAGCTCTGGAACGGCCTTCTTCGGCCAATTTTGGACTGCGAGGATTGGTTTTTGAAGCAATCCTCGTTCGTGCTGGATGTGGAATGCATTTTTGTCGGGCGCGACGAGGGAACGATAAGCTATTTATATGTCCCCTCGCGCAGGGACGTTATGGGGGCAAACGCGCTTTCAAATATGGCCCACGAGATAGCGGAGCGCAACCCGGTGGACGATCTCAATACGGAAAATAAGGTCCTGCGGGAGATCATGCAGGGCTTCCGTCCGGCGAGGCTCTTGGAGATGCTCCGGGAGGGCTCCGCCGCCCCGGAGGAGGAAAAGCGCCCCGTTCCCTCTCCGCCTCCCCCTGTTCGGCAGGAGGCGCCAAGGTTTGAACCTCCCGCGCAAAAAACCGAGCCAAAGCAGGAGAGGCCCCTTGAGAGACCCGCCCCGGGCGATAGAGATATACAGATCAACCTGGACGGCAGTTGGGCCGCGAAGGCCAAGAAGGGCCAAAAAGCCCCAAAGCACCCGAAAGCCCAAAAGGAGAAGACCGAAAGCGCCCCCAAGGAGTCGATCTTCAAAAGGAAGAAAGACGGCAATCATGGTGGGGAGGTCATAGGCGGGGCGGCCGAAAAGTCCGATCCGCAACCTCAGCGGGAAAAGCCCCTGTATTCCCCTGTCTCCCCTCCCGCCCATTCCGGGCCGGTCGCCGCCCCGGAGACTGAGGGTGGCGAGACGGAGGTCTACGCGACAGGGCTCCGTCTTGTGGGCAACTCCTCGCTTCCGCGGATCATCGAGGTGAATATCGGACCCAAGGGGGTATTTACCATCGGGCGCTTTGACGCGGAGCTGGGCGTCAAGCAGAACAGCTTTGAGTTTGATAAAAGGACCGTGGCGGTGAGCCGCCGGCACGCCGCCATCGAGCGGGGCCAGAACGGGGAATATACCATCGTGGACCTGAATTCCAAGGCCGGGACGTATGTGGAGGGAGCGCGGCTCACGCCGAACATCCCCTTCAAGCTGACAAGCGGCTGCCGGGTCTCCTTCGGGACAGGCGGCGCCGACTACATTTGGGAGGAGTGACCGTGGGCGAGATACTGGTGATCGCGGGGTCGGTCCTCATGGGCGTGTGCGTGCTGGGCGGCATCGCCGTAGCCATTGCCTTTTGCGTAAGCGGGCGAAGGCTCAAGCGCAGACTCGTCAGCGAATTCGGTGAAAAACACCATTGACCCGGAGTGAGGACCCATGAACCAGATCGTATTCAACACCTATGAGATCATAGAGCAGATCGGCTTCGGCGGGGGCGGCAACGTCTATCTGGCGCGCCATCTTCGCCTCAATAAGCTGGTGGTCCTCAAGGCGGACAAGAGATCGTTAAAGGCAAAGCCGGAATCTCTCCGCCGCGAGGTGGACTCCCTGAAAAACCTCAATCACACGTATATCCCGCAGGTGTACGACTTCTTCACCGAGGACGGAATCGTCTATACGGTGATGGATTACATCGAGGGCGAGAGCTTGGATAAGCCCTTAAAGCGCGGAGAGCGTTTCCAGCAGACGGAGGTGCTCAAATGGGCCGATCAGATGCTTCAGGCCGTGGTCTACCTCCACAGCCGCCCGCCTCACGGGATTCTGCACAGCGACATCAAGCCCGCCAACGTGATGCTGACGCCGCAAAGGGACATATGCCTTATTGACTTCAACATCGCCCTGGCCCTCGGGGAGGAGGGTGCGGTCCGGGTCGGTCTCAGTCGCGGTTATGCCTCCCCGGAGCATTACGGGGTCGATTATTCCGGCATCAGCGCCACAAATCTGGGTACAGATATTTCCACGCGGTTGCCTGATTCCCAGACGGGGACGGTAGTCCCCGGGCCCCCGGCGGAGGATCCGTCCCGGCACGGAGGGTCCTACAGCTCCTCAAAAAAGACGGTGCTTCTGGATGTCCGCTCGGACATCTACAGTCTGGGCGCTACGCTCTATCACCTGCTGACAGGGATACGTCCCGATCCCGACGCTCAAAAAGTGCGGCCCATCGAGGGGGGCGGCGTCTCCCCGGCGGTGGCGGCCATCGTAAGACGCGCCATGGCGCCCAACCCCGATGACCGGTACCAGACCGCCCAGGAGATGCTGGACGACCTCCATTCACTCCACGACAGAGATCCCCGGGTCCTCCGTCACAAGCGGAGATGCCGGATTGCAGCGGCCTGCCTTATAGGCGCCTTTATCCTGGGCGGGGCCATGACCTTCGTGGGCCTTCGCCAGATGCAAAGCGCTGCGGAGGCGGCGCGTCAGGCCGAGGAGGAGGCGCGAAGGGCCGAGGAGGCGGCAAGACTGGAGGCCCAGCGCGCCGAAGAGGAGGAGCGTTTAAAGCGTGAGCGTGAGGAGGCCGCGCGGGCGGCCCTGGCGGCTGTTACGGGTTCAGAGGACGCCTATAGAAGCGGCGATATCCCCAACGCCACGGCGCTGGCTCTTGACGCTTTGAAATACGACTCCCCATACACAGCACGGGCGCAGAAGGCCCTGACAGACGCTCTTGGGATCTACGATCTCAGTGACGGCTTCAAGCCGCGCCTGTGCGTAGAGTTCCCCGCCGAGCCGAAAAAGCTTGCCGTCTCCCCTGACGGAGGCCATTTCGCCGTTATATCCGGTGGAACGCTCCTGCTATATGAGACAGCTGGCGGCACCCTTATCAAGACGCTTCCCGTGGACAAATCGGCCCTTTCCGACGCCGTGTTCGCCGGGGAAGAGCTGCTCGCCTATGCTGGAGAGGGCGCTTTGACGGCTTATGATATTGAAAAGGACGCAGTTTTGTGGACGGCGGCGCCCGCCACAAATATTTCCGTTAACGGCGGCACTGTCGCCGCTGTATATCGTGATGATGCGACGGCATATCTTTACAATCTGCGCACAGGAGCGGTTCTTAAAACGCTGGAGCTTCCAGGCCCCTTGCAGAAGGTCCCGGAAAACGACATCCTCCTGGATAACGAAAACGACCTTTTCGTGTTGAGCGACAACGCCAAGCGTCTGGCGGTCAGCGTCGCCGGCGGCGGACTTCGGATATTGGACACGGATGACCGAAATAACGACATCGTCATTTTTGAAAGCTCCGACTACACCCATTTTGAGGGGGGCTTTTACGGAAAATACCTGGCCTTCTCCGCCTCCGGCGGCGGGCAGAGCGTGTTCGCGGTCATAGATGCGGACAGCGCCAAGCAGACCGGCGGCTTTTCCTCCACCAGTCCCTTCCACGTACAGGCCGACGCCAGCGGGATATGGTTAAGTCTTGAGGACGTGCTCGTCGGCCTCGACCCGGAGAGCGGCGCGCAAACCGAGGTCGCCTATACCGACAGTGACATCACCTCATTCATGAGATCCGGCAGCTACGCTGTCGTGGCAACGGAAAACGGGAAGTTCTCCATTTTCGGCCCCGGCGCCAGGTCCATGGGCACATGGACGGATGATATTTCCATTGTCGCTCTTGCCAACGGGGTCGCGGTCGTCACAGCCATTGACACAACGAGGGTCCGTGTGCTCGGATTGGAAACGAACGGCGAGCTCGATCTTTTCCACTATGACCCGGAATATCCCCACAGCGAGGCGCGGCTCAGCGCGGACGGGAGGACCGTGACCATGTTCCGCTACGACCGTCTCAGGGTCTGCGCCGTGGACGGGACGGTGCTGGCGGACGTGGAGCTCCCGGACGCGGACAAAATCTATGACCAGCAGTTCCGGCGCGAGGGCGGGGAGAGCCGGCTTGAGGTCACATGGTACGACGGGACTGTCCGCAATTATTCAGCCGGAGGCGGCTCGCTTATGGAGGAAACCCGCGCAGATCCCCCCGATCCCTCCCTGAACGTCACATACACCACGGACAAATTCCGCGTGGAGGCGCCCATGAACGGCGCACCCACCGTGTACGACAGAGCCACAGGGGAGCTCGTGGGACAGCTGCCATCTGAGGACTACCTCACTTACATATACGATTGCGCCGGCCTCACCGTGGCGGAGTTTATGACCGGCGAGGGCGCGCGCTACGGGCTGCTGCTCACGGACGCGCTGGAGCCGCTGGCGGAGCTGCCCGGTCTTTGCGACGCCCTCCCCGACGGGACGCTCCTATTCGACGATATGCTGGGTACCCTGCGGCAAAGCCGCGTTTATACATTAAAGGAGCTCATCGCTCTTACAAATCAGGAGGAGAAATAACATGAAGAAATTCAAAAAGCATGTGGCTGTACTGCTGGCTCTGCTGATGCTGGCCTCCGTACTGCCCGCGGCCCTGGCGGACGACGGTGACACAGGCATCGCCCCCATGTCTCTCCAGCCGCTGGAGGAAGTTGGAAGCAGGTATGCTCCAATCGAGATCGATCTCACAGACCAGGATCCGGACAAGCTCGACCAGGTGCCCGTGAAAACCATTCTGGAAAGGCTGAACGCCAAGCTGGTCGAACTTCAAAAGCAGGACAAACAGGTCGATGCTGAGAACAGCAAAGTGGCGTGGATCAAGCGTTACTACAGGTACGATATTGATGCGGAGAGCGACAATTATAAGCTGACCGATGCCCGGGAAAACATTGATCTGACTGCGGGATACTCCGTCACTGAGATTGAGAATCTATATCACAATAATTTAATATCGTATGACGAGTACTATGATTTAAAATGTTTCTACACCAACGATCCGGCCTGTGTCTATATGTTGCTGATTGTGGGAGAGAATGCGGATAATCAGCTTGACGCAAGCAACAAGAGATATGTGGTCAAGGCTCTTCTGCCCCAGGAAAACATGATCATTGATTTCAGCGTAACTGAGGGAGAGAATAACCAAGCAGTCAAGATACTCAGCAAATATGAAAGGATGGATACCCTCGACGAAACGACAAATACAGATATTGAGCGCTATAGCATTTACATCCCTCGTTCCTGCAGAGGGAAAAAGATAAGTCTGAAAATGGATTTCAAGACTTCGCTAAATGGATTTTCTGAATTGGAAATATATGAGGGAACGCATTCCACCAAAGAGGGAATCGATTCAGAGCGGTTAGCGGACAACACTTATACGGCCATGTTTGATTATTCTTGGTCCTCTAAGTATTTTACAGCTTTTTATAAGAATAATCGTGGAAACGACTGTGTCAAATGTTTCTATGTTTATTTGGGGTCTGAAGGAATTTCTGTAAGCGCTAGTCTAAAAAAGGATAGTATATCCTCCTTCTCGTTGTCAGATAGTAAGCGTGTTAGTAATTCCAACATGCCATATGATTCATATACTTATATGCTCGAAGAGGGTATGCGAACCAGCGACGAGTTTACCCTCACGATGTCCGCGCGCGATCCCGAATTTCTGGAAAATAACAACGTGAATAATGGTAGGGGTAATATAAAGGCCGCTTATGTTGGACTGTATGAATCGGCGGAGAAAGCAGCTGGGCAACCGGATATTAAAGATCAGCTTTTCGGCGACGGCTATAAAAGCACAGGATTTGGCGAGGGCATTTTCTTCACGATCATTGATAATAATGATGAGATTTCCCGTTTCAAAATCCAGGTGACCCCGTATGTTGAGTCCGAGCGGATACCTTCAAGCAGTACCTCCTTCAAGCTTACTGGTGTGAAAACGAAAGTACAGCGTGAAGGTGGGACTGATTATCAAATTTTCTCCTCCTATGTCGATCAGCAGACCGACACCATGAAAGACATATACCAGACAGTCTTCATCCTTGAAACGGAGGATAATATAAAGGCCAACTCAAGCGGATATATTTATCCCACCTGGAGTGCGGCAAGTGTCGCAAAGGTCTCATGGGCTGACGAAAATGGCGCGGCGGAGGTGCGGACAAGTGGAGAATCCCCGCTCAAATTTGATCCGGGCGTACCCAAGCTCATAACCGTGCAAGCGGAAAACGGAGACACGACCAACTACTATGTCACCTTTATCGCCCAGAAGACAGAAGCAGAGCTTTACGTTCTGGGTGAAAATGTGCAGGACAACAATTATGACAAGACGCTCAACATTCCTGGCCGTGAAGTCCATCTGGGGGACCTTGAGCGCAGCGAGACGTATTACGACATCATGTTCGCCAACATCGGGAACACGACGCTGACGGGTATTTCCGTTTCGTGGGAGGGCACCCCCCAGAACGTGGCTATCGACGACTATTGGACCGTGGTAGAGGGTGCGGAGCTTGGTGCGTTTGACTCTGTTCATGATGGAAATAATCTTACTTATGGAGTCCTCGGCAATATCGGAAAGGTCCGGCTCGTCCCGACCTACGACGCGGACGGGAGGATCAATCACGGCGTGATTGACGGCATTCTTGTCATCAAGGCCGGAGAAAAGGAAGTAAAGGTCAAGATCACCGGTGTCGCCGGTACGCCCAGCATCGTCACGGAGACCCTGTCCGACCAGCACGCGGTAAAATGGGTCCCCTACGGCGTCATGATCCAGTCCAATAACGTCAGCAAGACCCCGGTCAGATTTGAGCTCGCCCGTGACAGCGTACTCCCGGCGGGCATCACGCTCTCGCCCGGAGGCGCCCTTTACGGCGTCCCGGTGGGCAATAGCGGAGAGTACAGCTTTACCGTTAACCTTGTTTACGACAGCGCCCAGAGCGGGAAAGTCGTCCTTGACAGCAAGCCATTCGTTTTGAACGTAGATGACAACACCGATGAGACGGTCTGGAACAAAACGGATGCCAATTATGATGTCATACAGTATGTGGGCACGAAATCCGGCGAATACCATTTTGAGCTCACTCAAGCGGGAGATCAGACCTTCTCCAGTGAAGGCACCTATGGCCAGTTCGTAGCGTTCTACCTGGACGGCAAACGGTTGGAAGAGGGGAAGGATTATTCCTCCAGGTCCGGCAGCACGATCATCACGTTATTTGACGAGACCATCGAAGGCGTCAACGACGGCAATTCCCACACCATCGCCGCGGAGTTCCGCACCGACGGCACCACCGTCAATGAGGAGCCCAAGGAGCCCGTGAAGCGAGCCGCCCAGAACTTCACCATCAATATTACCTCCGGCGGTTCAGGCGGAAGCTCCAACCCCGGCTCGTCCCATACGCCGGAGACCTCGGAGCCCGAGGAGGAGTGGAACGGCGGCCTTCCCTTTACCGATGTCCTGGTGGGGGATTGGGACTACGAGGAGGTAAAATGGGCCTATGAGCACAGATGGATGGTGGGCATCTCGGATACTCAGTTCGACCCGGACACCCCTGTCTCCCAGGCGGTAATCGCGGCGGTCCTGGCCAGGATGCAGGGCGTTGACCTCACCCGGTACGAGGGCGTCAGCTATCCCGGCATTCCTGATGGCAGATGGTACACCCCCGCCGTGATCTGGGCCAAGCAGGCCGGGCTTTTGCCTGACGGGGAGTTCACGGAGGAGGCGGCCAGCTCCCGCGCGGATATGGCGATCATGCTCGTCAAATTCCTCCAGAGCATGGGCGTTGACGTGAGCGCTCCGGCTGAACCCTATGTTTTCGGCGACGCTGACGAGATGACGGAGGACTCGCTGAACGCCTTCCAGGCCCTCTACAAGCTGAAGATCTTCATGGGCATCGGCGATATGTACATGGCGCCCCTGCGCTACACCACTCGCAGCGAATTTGCCGCCCTCACCCAAAGAATTTATAATCTTCTTATATCGTTATCGTAATAAATTACGCCACTACGCCGGATTCCTCCGGCGTAGTGGCGTGTATACGGGGGGAAATGCTGATCATCCGTGGCAAGCCGTCCCTACACACCGAGGCGTATCACACAGATTAGGCCACAGCCGTCAAAAAGGCAACAAATATAAAACCCTCTCAAATATGGATTTGAAAGTCTCCGTACTGAAATACGCCGCCGCCCTGTCTCAGCTTTCTCTCCTGGGATAGCTCCCGAAATGCCTTTTCGATCCTACCCACAATGTTGACCGGGACAGAGAGCTCGTGGTGGCCGGGGAAGATGCGGGCGATTTCCAAATCCTGCATCGTCCTGACAGACTGCCAGAACAGTTGCGGGTCCGTAGTCGGATAAAAGGCGTCCAGGCAGCCCCGGTAGATCAAGTCGCCGGAAAACAGATATTTGCGCTTAGACTCATAAAAGCAGCAATGTCCGGGGGAGTGTCCGGGCGTGTGGATCACCGTGAGTGTCCTGTCCCCCAAGGGCAGACGATCGCCGTCCCGCAGGAGCTCCTGCGGTGTCCCCTGGAACAGCCGGTAATCATCAAGAACAAAGTCCTCCGGGAAATCGCACGGATGGCAAGTCAGGTTGTGCTTGACCACCTCCAACGGGATGGGGAACCGCACCGCCAGCCAATCCTTCTCGGCCTCGTGCACGGCGATTCTGTCGAAATATCTGTGCCCTCCGATGTGGTCCCAATGGACGTGGGTCGTGGCCACGGTCACCGGGAGGTCCGTGAGGCCGTCAACCGCCTCCCTGATATTCCCAACGCCCAATCCCGTATCGATTAGGAGCGCTCTATCCGTACCGCAGACCAGGTAGCAGTGCGTCTCCTCCCAGTGCTTATACTCGCTGATTGAAAATGTATCGCTGTCGATTGCCTCTACCGTAAACCAAGTACCCATAAAAACCCGCCCTCAATCAAGCCACAAGTTGCAGAATCATTGGTTGCCAAGAAAAGTATACCATGTGCGCTTGAAAAAGTCCACGGTAATTCGATCCCACCCAGCGCCGCGGCCCCGTTGTTGCCCCCGTGTGCGGTTTTAGGGCAGAGGATAGGACGAGTACACCTCCCAAGTAGCAAAACGCCGTGTTGGGCAATTGTGAGGGGAACGGACTTTCTTCTCTACACATAATTCTCAAGCTCCGAGAAGGCAACACTGAAGCGTATTTCCGGCCCTTTTTCGGGCAAAAAAGGCCGTTCGATTTTTGAACAAGATAAAGTACCGCACCGTTTGGCGGCGCGGTCCGGGCACAAAGCCCCGCAGGGCGGGGTTTTTCTGAGTTCCGAGTAGGTGGTCGGTTTTTGGGGCGAGGCCAGCTTTAGGGGGTCGGTGTGGGCGGTTTTGGCAGTGATTCTAAGGAAAACGCCTCCGTCATGAGGTGGTCATGAGCGTGGGGAGGATACTCTCCCGTTTGGGAGAGGCAAGCAGAGCGCCGGTCCGACTTTGTCGGTCGGGCGCTTTTTCCGGGCGGCAGCCCGGACCCACTGAGGGAGAAAAGTTATCCGTTTGTACACAATTTTGCCCTGGCTATTTCGCGCGGAAGATGGTATGTTGTGTGTTTGCCGAAAGGCGGAAAGGAGACGCGCAGCATGAGTAAACGCAGAGCGAATGGCGAGGGGAATATACGCAAGAGGCCGGATGGGCGTTGGGAAGGACGGTACGTTGCTGGACATAACGAGAACGGGAAGGCGATTCGGAAGAACGTACTCGGCAGGACACAGGCGGAGGTCAAGGAGAAGCTGAAGAGGGCCATCGGGGAGTGCGCGGAGGTTGACATCGAGAGAGCCGAGGAATATACCGTCGGGGCGTGGGTTAAGACATGGTATGAAACCTACTCAAAGCCGCACGTCCGAGAGAGTACGCAGCGGTCCTACGAGGACTACATCGAGCACCATGTCGTGCCGAGGATTGGGAGCATTAAACTCGCAAAGCTCACCGGGCGGGACATACAGAAGATGTACAACGACGTTAAGGCAAAGGGGCGGATCAGGAAGAAGGCGGACGGGGACACAAGCATGAGTGCAAGCTACGTCCGCGGGCTCCACATGATGCTTCACAACTGCCTGGACCGGGCGGTGAAGGAGCGGCTGATCCTGCGGAATCCGACCGAGGACTGCATCGTGCCGAAGCTGGAGAAGAAGGAGATGCACATCCTGCATCCCGAGGACATCAGCGCCTACCTCAAGGAAGCGGATAAACGGGGCGTTCTGGCGATGTTCTTTCTGGAGTTGACCACCGGACTCAGAAAAAGCGAACTCGTCGCCCTCCTCTGGTCTGACCTCGATGAAAAGACCATGACCCTGAACGTCTGCAAACAGGCCGTCGGCATCAAAGGCGGAGGGGTGAAGGTCACACGTCCGAAAACGGAAACGTCTATCCGCAGAATCTCCCTATCCCAGGAAACCGTCGACATCCTGAAACGGGAGCATGAGAAGCACCCGGAGCTTGAGATCATGTTCCCTTCCCCGAAGACGCTGGGCATGTACTACCCCGATTCCGTCACTGCCATCCACAACAAAATCCTCAAATCAGCGGGACTCCCACACATCCGTCTGCACGACCTCCGCCACACTTTTGCAACTCTGGCTCTCCAAAACGGCGTGGATGTGAAAACCGTCTCCAGTATCCTCGGCCACTACGACGCCGGTTTCACCCTCCGCACCTACACCCACGTCACCACAAAGATGCAGGAGGAAGCCGCGGCCACGATGGGCAAGCTGATCAGGGCGAGCGTATGAGTAAAATCTACCCCGCCATAACTAAAAAAGGCCGTGGGACGGAAAATCCCACGGCCTTATGCTATCCCGTCCTTTCCGCTCCGAAATCCCGTTGGGGTCAGAAGTGGGTCAGAACGGAGAAACGGCGAAAACGCGATATAGACGATTCGGACAGCTGATTCCTCCATCCGCGAAGTTCCAGAAATACACAAAGAGCCGATTTTGTTACCAAAATCGGCTCTTTCGTGGTGGAGGAGGGTGGATTCGAACCACCGAAGGCATCGCCAGCAGATTTACAGTCTGTCCCCTTTGGCCACTCGGGAACTCCTCCGTATGCAATTTTGGAGCTGGTGGACGGATTCGAACCCCCGACCTGCTGATTACAAATCAGCTGCTCTACCAGCTGAGCTACACCAGCA